>CAJGCL010000016.1 GCA_904501675.1 Clostridiaceae bacterium | reverse complement strand
AGGAGTTTTCACTCATAATGGGAATTATGTTGTAGCCCTCTTCTTTAAGAAATTCAATCTCTGCAAAAACATCGTTAAATGTGCAGAATGAACCACAGAGAGCGAAACCGATGTTTTTCATTGGTCGAACCCCCTTTGTCTGATAATCGGTAAAATTGAGCGGCCAATTATTTCACCTGCAGTTTTAGGAGCTACCTTGCCTGGTAAAGATGCTGCTTTTATAACCTCTGTTGCATTTTCTTTTGCACTCTGAAAGTCTATTCCAAAGGGGGCAGAAGCAGTTTCGATAAGCAGACAGTCAGGAGAAAGGTGTTTTAATTCCTCTGCTCCGATAATTCGTGAGGGTACTGTGTTAATAACAACATCAAAGCTGTGAAATTCAGATGTAAGTGCTTCAATATGCTTTGCTCGCAATCCGCAGGAGAAAGCCTCTGCTAAGGATTGTTCTCTTCTTGCAAATACAGTAACCTGAGCACCAAGGGAGTGCAAGGCTTTCCCTAGAGCTTTACCGACCTTGCCGTATCCAGCTATACCGCAACGCATACCTTGAACAGTTATAGGCAGTTTTTCAATAAGAATATTGAGAACCCCTTCTGCTGTAGGCACTGCATTATATACTGACAGTTCTTCCAGTAAAAAATAATCGCAGAAAAATATTCCTTTAGAATTCAACTCTTCGCAAAAGCTTTTTGGCAGCTGCCCGCCGAAAATTATTTTATCTGGCGTGGCTAAGGTGCAAATATCAGATAGTAACACCGTTTCGTCAAAAAGCGGAGTATTAAGGCTTATTCTATCCCGCGAGGCAGGTAAGGGGAGGATAATAACGCTTGCCTCTTCAATGGCTTTGTTGAGGTTATCAAAACAATCTGTATCATTAAATGCATAGTAGCACACATTAAATTTTTGCTTTTCAAGATATTCGCCTAAATATAACGAACGGCTGTCTCCGCCTAAAATTAAAAAAGCATTATTCTTCATAGAAATAATCAATCCTCTCGCTATAGTATATTCATACATAGCAGAGAGGTTACATTGATATATTCTATTTTGAATCTATAGTATTGTACTTATAGAAGGTATGTTTGAAACAATAATTCTATTTAAATCATTTTTGCATTCTTCGAGGTACAAAACGGCAGATTCGTAGTTTTTGGCATTAACAAAAAATATAGCTTTATTTAGGTTTCCTCGTATTTCAATTGTTTCACTCTGACCTTCAAGAATGTTTAAAACCGGCTTGATTTTTTCGAAATATTCAATAGCATCGTCAAGGTTTTCCACAGTTGAGTTTTTATCTTTTTTTGTGATGTTTATTATAACCTCATCTAGTTTATCAACAAGTCTTCCACAGGTTGTCTGGGTGAAAACTAAAGAAAATACACCTAAAATACCTGATATTATTAAAATCAATATTGCAGCTTTAAATCTTGTCATGCTAAAATTCCTTTTTGAGTATCACTCTGTATGTTTTGTTTTTGTCAACAGTCATTAGTAAAATTTCCTTTACATCTACTTTTTCACTTTTTATTTTTCGGTTAATTTCTTCAAGAGAAACTGTACTTTCTTCAACTGAATTTTCTAAAATAACACCGTCAACAATTACAGTATAGGGTGCACCGCTGTTTTTTTCTTTTCCTTCTGCGGTTTCAGGTGTTAGTGTGCGTTTTGGTGCTTTAGGTAATACGGATAATGTGCCGTTTGTTTCTGCAACTGCGTACTCAACATCATCAATATCAAAGATATCCTTTTGTCTTAATGCTGCTAATACATCGTCAATTGTAAATCTCAATGATTTCAATGCTTTTTGTTGAAGAATACCATCTTTAATAACTGTAACAGGTTTGCCGTCTGTAAGGTATCTGAATTTAACACTTTTTCGCGCAATCATAGAGCTTATAATTTCGAAGCTTGCAAGCAGAAAAAGGGGCAGTATGCCATTGAGTATAGGAACTTTTCCATCAGCTATAGGTGTTGCTGCAATTTCAGAAATAAGTATTGTTATAACTAATTCACCGGGTTGCAGCTCACCTAATTGTCTTTTACCCATTAAACGAACGCAAACGCCAACACAGCAGTAAATTATAAATGTTCTTATTATAGTTGCAATCAAAATTATCACCTGAATTATTTTGACCTGCAATTATGTGTATATTCTGTAAGTTACGGCAAAAACTTGTTTTGGTGATTTTATGGAAAATGAAAATGTTTTTTTATATATCGACGATGTTACCGAAGAAAGCTTTGGCAAAGTGAATGAAAGTGCTGTGGAAAACGGAAGAATTATCAAGGAAGCCTTTAAAGGAAGCTTTGATATTATTGTCAAAAAAGGTTATAGCGGTGGCAGATGCATTGTCTTTGCCAATTGCGACGGCCTTTGTAATTCAATGCGAATATGCGATACAGCTATTAACCCACTTTTAAGATATGACGGGGATTTCCCCCAAGGCGAGGAACTGGATTTTATTTGCTCCCACCTTGTTTACGGCACAGAGCAAAAGCGTGAAAAGGATTTAACAAAAGCTATAATGATGATGCTTCGTGGCTGCCTTCTTATTTTTATTGATGGTGTAGGAGAGTGCATAATTCTTGGCGTTCAGTCCATTCCTGAGCGCTCAATTCAGGAGCCTGACACAGATGTGCAGGAGTTCGGTGCACGTGAAGGCTTTACGGAAAATATGAAAACAAACCTGACCCTCGTGCGAAAACGATTGTGCTCTGCGAAGTTTACAATAGAAATGCAGGAAATAGGTAAGGAAAGCAAAACCCGTATTCTTATTTGCTATATGAAGGGGCGCGCCACAGATGAGACGCTTAATGAAGTTAAAAGCAGATTGAAATCATTAAAAATAGATACGGTTTTAGGTGCAGGGTATCTTCGCAAATGCCTTGATACTAAAAGAAAATCACTTTTCACAATGGTAGGTCAAACAGAGAGACCTGATACATTTGCCGCAAAGCTCTGTGAAGGCAAAATCGGAATAATTGTGGACGGCACACCGTTTGCACTTGTGGTGCCACGTCTTTTTATTGAGAATTTTCAAACACTTGATGACTATATAAACCGCCCGTATTATGCAACATTTATGCGCATTGTAAGGTTTCTTGCTTTTTTAATAAGTGTTTTTTTACCGGGGATATTTGTTTCTATCGGTCTTTTTCATCAGGAAATGATTCCTGACGATATGCTGTATAACATTGTTTTAATGGAAAGCAATACTCTTTTTACGCTGACTTTGGAGGCACTTGTTATCCACTTTATATACGAAACTGTGCGTGAGGCAGGTCTTCGTATGCCGAAATCAATAGGTCACGCTGTCAGTATTGTAGGCGCCCTCGTAATAGGTGATGCGGCAGTTACTGCAGGCCTTATCGGTGCGCCTATGCTCATTATTGTAGCACTTACCGCTATTTGCTCACTTGTTTCATCGGACCTGTATCAGCCCATTGCTTTGTTACGTATAGCATTCATATTAATTGGTGGCTTTAGCGGATTGTACGGCGTTGTGATAGGTGGAGCGGCACTTATTATAAGCCTTGCATCAATGACGGATTACGGGGTGCCGTTTCTTGCGCCTGTTACACCATTAAAAAAGGCTTATCTTAGGGATTCTGTTGTTCGTTTCGCTACTAAAAAATTAGGTAAAGATATTTTCAGGATAAAAAGCCTGAAAATAAATACAGAGGAAAATTAAATGATAAAAGAAAAAGTATCTGCAAATCAGTTTTTTTTACTTTTGTATCTGTCTCTTTTAAGTACGGTTTTTATGTATTTATCTTCGTCACATATAAAAATTGCTCAAACAGATACACTTTTACGGCCGTTGATTTTTGTTGTGGTCAGCCTCGTTGTGAGTGTGCCCACATTTTTTGTTTTGAAAAAGCACACGCAATTGAAGGCTAATCGTCAGTTTATTCCCGAAACTAAATTTTTGAAATGTGTGGCGTGTGTATACGCAGTTGTATATTTTTTCAGTATTCTTAAAACTGTGGCACGCTTTGATTTGTTTGCAAGCAGCGAATTGTTTCCCAATTCTGATATGACCGTGTTCCTCGTTTTACTCATTGTTGCTTGTGCTGTGCTTTCTTTTCTCGGGTTAGGCGCACTTTCGAGAGCTGCAGGGATTTTTACTTTCCTTGTGTGCGCTTCAACTGTTTTTGTTATGCTCTCTTTGTCAAATGAGGTTGACCTTCTTAATTTTACTCCTGTATTTAAAAATGGCTTTAATAATTTTTTGAAGGATGGATTGATTTTTGCAGTTCAGGCTACAGAAATCGGCACAATAATAATGTTTTTGCCTGATATTAAGGGTGATACGAAAAAAACATATATTCGTTGGATAATTCTCAGTGCATTAAGCTTTTCAGTTATTTTCTTTTTTGTAATAGGTTCTCTCGGTGCTTTTGCAGATACTCAGCTTTTTCCTACCTATACCGCAGTATCACTTGCATCCTTCGGACTTATTGAAAGAATAGATGCCCTTGAAACTGCTATTTGGATTCTTTGTATAGTTGAAAAAATAGCGTTCTATTTTCTTATTTGCATAAAGGCCTTGCGGTATGCCTTTAAGGGCGTTTCTAAAAGAATAACTGCAATTTTAACAATATTCTCAGTTTCTGCAGTAATCACTCTTGTTTCGTATAATATCGAAAATTTCGGGTTTCTTTCTGAGGATTTACTGACTGTTGTGTTGTTTTTGCTTTCTGCGGTAATTCTTCCTGCGGTGGTTTATTTTTATATCAGAAGGGTGAAGCCAAGTGATAAAATTCAGGAAAGTATTTAGCCTTGTTTTTATATCTTTAATATGCCTTTCTTCCTTTTCCTCTTGCGAGAAGGCTGGTACTGAGCTTGCAGACCTTATGATAATTCAAGGCATAGGCGTTGACTATGAAAAGGGAAATTATAATGTAACAGTAGAAATCCTTAATAACGAGCAAAGTGGGTCACCAAGCGGAGATTCATCAAGTGAAAACAAAACAAAAATTTATTCAATTAAGGGAGAAACAGTTGCAGATGCTTTACGTCTTTTGACAACTAAAAGCGGTAATTTGCCACTTTTTGCCCACAACAGAGTTATTGTTATAAATGAAAATCTTAACGAACAATCTATTTCCAATGTACTTGAATTTTTTGTGAGAAACTACGATTCAAGAGCCTCTCAGCTTATATGCATTTCAAAGGGACAAAAAGCTGAGGATATAATAAGAGCAAAGCTACTGAATGATACGGTGAAAAGTGAGATTCTTGAAAATCTTCTTACAGAGAGCTACCAACATTCGCTTATTCCTCAGGTGAGAGTAATAGATGCAGTGAATTCTCTTGAAAACAAAGCAGCCACACTTTGCGTACCTGCGGTTACAATTAAGGAAAACGGAGAAAATGAGGATTTCGAATTATCGGGCTGTGCAGTTTTTGATGAAAACGGAAACGTTTCCAAATATTTGAGCGTAGAAGAGGCAGAGGGTTTAGCGTTCCTTAATGATGATATAAAAGAAGGCTTTTTCACGGAAACGCTACCTAACGGAGAAAAAGCCACCTTCGTTATAAATAAAAGTAAAACAAGATTTAATGTTAAAACAGTAAATGGTAATCTTCACTATTACCTTACAGTAAATATTTCTTGTGATATTGACGAAATCGGCACAAAGGAAAGAGAAAAAAGTGATTCTGAAATTCTCTCTGACTTAGAGAAAACTATAAAAAATGCAGTAAGCGGAAGAATAGAAGCAACTCTTAATACCTTGCAGAAGGCTGATGGCGGTGATTGTGTGCATTACTGCAAAATTCTTGAGCTGAAAAAGCCTAAAATTTATAAAACAGTTGATGACAGCTGGAAAAGTGTGTTTATGAATGTGAAAACATTTGTGGCTGTTAATGTAACTATTCGCCGTGTGGGTGAAGAAACACTAAAAATTAACGAGACTGCCTGAGCAGTCTCGTTAATCTTAGTATAAAAAGCAATTTTCATCGTGTGAATTTATAATCCCTATAGCCTGCAGATATGAGTAAATTATAACTGTACCCACAAAGCTCATACCACGCTTTCTTAAGTCATTTGAAATTTTATCAGAAAGAGGGGAGCTGACAAGCCCTGTTTCCTTGTGAAATTCACCATTTGTAAAGGTTTTCAAATATTTATAAAATGAGCCATATTCATTTATAATGCTCTTGAAAATATTTGCATTTTTGACAGTTGCATTGATTTTTCGTTTGTTTCTTATAATATCCTTATTATTATATAATTCATTGAGCTTGTTTTCATCGTACCTAATGATTTTTTCGATATCAAAATTATCAAAGGCGAGGCGAAAATGAGATCTTTTATTAAGCACACATTCCCAGGAAAGCCCGGCCTGAAAGCCTTCAAGAACAAGCATTTCAAAAAGATAATGGTCGTCGGTCTGTAGCTTGCCCCACTCTTCATCGTGGTATTTTACATAAAGCTCGTTTTCAACGTTACACCAACGGCAACGTGGCTTTTTCAAATACTCAATAACATCGAAAAGAGAATCCATAACAAAAAAAGTTTTTCTCATATGCTCTTTGTCAGGGATTTTCATATCAGGTATACAAATCACAGGGATTTCTGCAGAAAAACCAGCATCTATACCAGCTTCGCTATCTTCAATAATAATAGTTTCATTTTTCTCAACACCTAACTTTTCACAGGCTTTAAGGAATATATCGGGGTAAGGCTTGCCTCTTGGTACCTCGTAGCCGAAAACAAGGTCATCAAAATATTTCAGAATATCATTATCTCCAAGTATTTTCTCTGCTCGCGCCCTTGTGCTTGAGGATGCTACAATTGTTTTATACCCGTTGTCCTTTAAATAAACAAGTAATTCTCTTGCACCCGGCTTAAGCGGAACGCCTTCTTCGTTTTTCAATTTTTCCTTCTCAACATATTTTTTGAATAAATCATCAGGAGAGATTGGGAGACCGAAACTGTCAATCATAGTGTGCATACCCATAGCTACAGTCCTGCCAAGGTATTTTGTTGTGTAATCATTTAATGGTATGGAGTGCCCATATGCACCTGCCAATTCCTGCAAAATGCTATACGCAATAGGCTCGCTGTCTATAACAACACCATCTAAATCAAAAATTACTGCCTTAATCATTTTCTCACCCTGTGTAAAATAATGCCCATATTCTACCATATAAATCTTAATTTTACCACTATATTTATAGACTAACCTGAAATCTTTTGATATAATGAGAAAAGAATGTTTTGGGAGATAGATTTATGTTTAACTTTTTTGCAAATGAAGATTGCCGTCAGGGAAATTGCTACAATATTTCAGGCGGAGATTTTAATCATATTATAAATGTACTGCGAATGAAAACAGGGGATAGCTTTTTTGTCAGCTGTAACGGCAAGAGCGACCTTTGTGTTATAAAAGAAATCTATACTGATTCACTTTTAGCAGAAATTTTGCAGGAAAATTATAATGATACAACTCTCCCTATTAAGCTTTATCTTTTTCAGGGTCTTCCTAAAGGCGACAAAATGGAGCTTATTATTCAGAAAGCAGTTGAGCTTGGCGCAGAAGAGATTATCCCTGTTGAAATGGATAACTGCGTTGTAAAGCTTGACGATAAAAAGAAAAAATCAAAGGTTTCTCGTTGGCAGGCGATTTCTGAAAGTGCCGCAAAGCAGAGTAAAAGGAACACTATCCCTGTAATTTCAGAGGTTTTATCATATAAGAAGGCTATAGAAAAGGCAAAGGAATTAGATGTTGTTCTTGTTCCGTATGAATGTGCCGAGGGTATGAAAGCAACTAAAGAAGCCCTTTCACAAATAAAAAAGGGTATGTCTGTTGGCATCTTTATAGGCTCTGAAGGCGGATACAGTGAAAAAGAAATTGACTTTGCCACTGAAAATGGCGGTAAAATTATTTCCTTAGGTAAACGCATTTTGAGAACAGAAACGGCAGCAATAACCGCCCTTTCGATGTGTATGCTTTATGCAGAAACGGAGCTTTCAGATGATTAATTTACCACAAGAATTTGAAACGCGAATGAAAACTCTTTTAGGTGAAGAGTTCACGGATTACATAAAAGCTCTCGAAGAGCCACCTGTAAAAGCCTTCCGCGTAAACACGAGAAAAATAAGCGTTGCAGATTTCCTCAAAATTGACCGGTTTTCAAACGGTAGAATTCCATACGTTGAAAACGGATTTTATCTTGATTACGAAAAAATCGGTAACCACCCTTACCACCACGCAGGTATGATTTATGTTCAGGAGCCTGCGGCGATGGCGCCGGCAGAATGTGTTGAAATAGAGCCTGATTGGTGTGTTCTTGATATGTGTGCCGCACCCGGCGGAAAATCAACCCAGTTGAAAAATAAATTGGGCGATAAAGGCGTGCTGGTTTCGAACGAAATAATTTCCTCGCGTTGTAAAATATTAACAGGTAATATCGAGCGTATGGGGCTTAAAAACACAGTTACTACCTGTATGGATACTAAAAAGCTTGCCCGCGTTTTCCCAAATGCTTTTGATTTGATTATGTGCGATGCTCCTTGCTCAGGCGAGGGTATGTTCAGAAAAGAAGAAATTGCTGTTTCTGAATGGAGCGAAGAAAATGTGAAAATGTGTGCCCAAAGGCAGGCAGAGATTCTCGAAAACGCAGTAAAGCATCTTAAAAATGGCGGATACATAATTTACGCCACCTGCACGTTTTCTTTGGAAGAAAATGAAATGATGATTGATAGTTTTCTCCAAAATCACCCTGAATTTGAGCTTGTGAAGCCGTGCGAAAGAGTTGTTGAAAATACAGCTGACGGCATTGCTTTTGATGGCTGTGAATGTGAAAATATTCAGTATACAAGGCGTTGCTATCCTCACAAAACAAAAGGTGAGGGGCAGTTTATGGCTGTGCTTCATAATACTTTACCCTATACGCAGACGCGTAAAAAAGCAGAAAAGAAACCTACAAAGCTCGATAATCTTATTTTTGATTTTCTTAACGATACACTGGAATTCTACGAAAAAGATAACATTCAGATTTATAATGGTAACCCTGTTTATTTCACACCCGATTTCCCTGTTCAAGACGGTACTGCATTTTCTTGCGGTATAACCATAGGCGAGGTTAAGAAAAACTATATTCTTCCACATCATCAGTTCTTTATGGGCTTAGGAGATAGCTTCAAAAGGAAAATAAATCTTACATTAGAGGATGAACGCCTTTCTAAATATCTTCACGGTGAAGAAATTTCTGTTGATTGTCCTAATGGTTGGGCAGTCGTTATGGTTGATGGTTGCACTCTTGGCGGAGCTAAGGTTGTAAATGGTGTTGCTAAGAATCATTATCCCAAGGGGTTAAGGAGTAAATTATGATAGCAAAAGAATTCAAAAAAACACGGCTTGCCTGTTATACTGCATATCTTTCAATGGCATCAATATTCAGTTTGCCGCCAATGCTTTTTGTTACATTTCACGAAATGTACGGGGTATCTTATACGCTTCTTGGAACGCTTGTGCTTATAAACTTCTGCACTCAGCTTTCCATAGACCTGATTTTTAGCTTTTTTTCAAAGCATTTCAATATTAAAAAAACAGTTCGCATAATGCCTGTGCTGACAACAATCGGTATGACTCTGTATGCTTTATCACCGGTCATATTTCCAAATAACATTTACATAGGCTTAGTTTTGGGTACCATTATCTTTTCTGTGTCGGCAGGTCTTAGTGAAGTGCTTTTAAGTCCTGTGGTTGCCGCAATTCCGGGCTCTACGGATAAGGATATGAGTATGCTCCACTCCCTGTATGCATGGGGTGTGCTTATGGTAGTGTGTATTAGTTCTCTGTTTTTCAATGTTTTCGGTAGAGAAAACTGGGTGTATCTCACGCTTTTCCTTGCTATGCTTCCACTAATAGCGTGTTTCCTTTTCTGCACATCTGCTTTCCCTGATATGAATATCTCTCATGGCGAAAATACGCAGGGTAAGGTGAAAAATAAAAGCAAGGGCTTGCTTTTGTGCGTTGCGTGTATCTTCTTCGGTAGTGCGGCAGAAAATTCTATGACAAACTGGATATCAACCTATATGGAAAATGCGCTTGATATTCCCAAAACAGTAGGCGATATATTGGGTATGGCTGTGTTTGCTATGCTTTTAGGGCTTGGCAGAACTCTTTATGCGAAATACGGCAAGAATATTTCAAATGTTTTGCTTGCAGGTATGTTTGGCTCTGTAGTGTGCTACCTTGTAGCAGGACTTTCAAGCAATGTGGTGTTATCTTTCCTCGCTTGTATTCTCACAGGTATGTGCACATCTATGCTTTGGCCCGGCACACTCATTCTTATGGAAGAAAAAATCCCTGCTCCGGGTGTTGCAGCGTATGCCTTAATGGCAGCAGGCGGAGACTTCGGTGCCTCTGTGGCACCGCAGATGATAGGCGTTGTTGTAGATAAGGTTGCAGAAAGTGAAGCTGCTTTAAGCCTTAGCACAACTCTTTCAATGAGCGTTGAACAAATCAGTATGAAAGCAGGTATGCTCACTGCAGCCGTGTTCCCTATAATCGGCGTGTTCCTGCTTCTTTTTATAAAAAGATATTTTAATAAAACAAAGACCTCGGATTGACCGAGGTCTTTGTTTTATATTGCTTCATATAAAATTAACTCTGACGAAAGTGATGATGAAATTTCAGCGGGTATTCCGTGAGATTTCAATTGCCTTCCTGGAATCTCAAAGGTTTGTTCATCATTATCAAGAATAACCTTGTAGTTTTTCGAAACATCAATTCCTTTAGGTTTTACAACTATACTATTTTCTTTGCAGTTACAAAGAGTGATAACAGTAATAGCCCCTCGTGATTTATCGGGAGCAGATATTTCAAGTATTGAAACCTCACTATCCGTTAAATCAGGTGTGTGGTGGTATGTTTTGCATTCTGCTAAGAATGGCCTTATAAAGCTTTTGTAAATATCAGTTGAATGACGAATAAACTCAATCGCTTGTGTGTTTATTTCGGCACCCTCAGGGGATATAACATTCAAAGATATATGACCGAGCATAGTGTTTCTCAGGTGTGCATCAAGGGAGCCTATTGTGTGGCAACCCATGCCTGCAAAAAGTCTGTCAACTCTTTCAGGGGGGAGCGCCATAGTCATACCGTTTGTTATGGTAATTGAGCGTGGCATTTTCTGCCAATCGGAAACCCAAGTGTGATTAAAGCTTTTCATCATACCGAGGTCTGTTCTTCCGCCACCGCCTGCACAGTTTTCAAAAATCACATGGGGAAACCGTTTTTTAAGGCTTTCATACATTTTGTAAACTGCTTCGTTGTGCTTTATACATACGCATTCGGGTATTCCGTAGCCCGTGTCGCGTATGCCGAAATATTCCGTAAAGTCAACATTGTGGTCAACTCTCAAAAGGTCGAGCTCGTATTCTTCAATAATTCTTGCAAGCTCATTTTCTGCCCACTCTGCAACCTGAGGGATAGACATATCCATGAATTTGTGAGTTCTTTCACCAAATACATTAACGCTGCGCCACTGAGGATGTTCGGTATGTACAGGGCATTTATCACCAACGCTTTCAATATCAACCCATAAGCCGAATTTCAAGCCTTTTTGGTGAGCATAATCACAGAGCTCTTTTAAGCCGTTAGGATAGCGGTCTTTATCGGGAATGTTTCTGCCGTTGTATGCGCCCCATTCTGTTTGTTCGCCGGGCGGACACTCCCAGCCTGCATCAATAGTGAAAATTTCTCCACCCATAAGTGCAAACTGGTCAATAAAGGCTTTGCTCTCTTCCACGCTCATATGGTGCTCTGCACCCATACCGCAGTTAATAAGCGGTTCTTTTCCGTCTGCCTCAGGCATATTTAAAACAGATTTTCTTATGTGGCTGTGCATTTCGTTAATTGCTTCATCGATACCGCCGTGCACAAGTCCCATATGCACCTGTGGTGTGGTAAAGGTCTCGTTTGCGCCAATTACATAAATAGGAGAATAACCTGTAATTTCTGCCTTGAAGGCAAGGTGAGTGTTGCATTTATCGGGACGGGCGTGGTAATCAACAGCGTAGCGGTAGCCACCACTATAGCCTATTTGTGAAAACCACATCTTTCCGGTAAGGTTGTTTTTTATGAATAAAAGGGGATGGCGGAAACGATCTCTGCCAAATCTGCCTTCAATTACTTTAGTGTCGGGAGTGAGGGCGTGCCACTTAAATTGACCTTCGTTACCCCATGCATCATTGCAGAAATAGCCCAAGGAATAAACATCATTAACGCTCTTTGCGTTGTCAAGGACATCGTCATCCAATGATTCAAGTGCACCGCTTAAAATTGAAAGCCTGCTGATTTTTAAAGCTTTGTCAGATTTGTTTTTTATTTCAAGCCAACGGCTGAACATCTGCGACCCGTCAAGGAGTGTGTGCACTTTTATTGTGATTGGTGTTATAGTGCTTTTTAATGTGATAACAGACTTGCAGTTGTTTTCATTTTTTTCGTATTTAAAATCAATGAATTCCAAGCCGAAATCAATGCTTTGCCCATCAACTTCAAGGTTGAAGCTGAATGGTTCTGCATATCTTTTTTTGTTGATTCTGGAAGGGAAGTTTCTCAACACATTAAGGGGATAGCTACTTGCATTGTATCCACCTGTAATCAATGCACCGTCAGAGAAAACCTCTTCATACACCAAATTACCGCTTCTGTATGAAAAAACAGCTTCATCACCGCTTTGGTGATATACATCAAAAAATGTGGTTTTATCTTTCAAAGGAATCACCTTATTCTTCGTCAAGCTTAAGAATTGCCATGAATGCTTCCTGAGGAACCTCAACAGTACCAAAGGAGCGCATACGCTTTTTACCTTCCTTCTGCTTTTCGAGAAGCTTCTTTTTACGGGTAATATCACCGCCGTAGCACTTAGCAAGAACGTCTTTTCTCATAGCCTTAACAGTTTCTCTTGCAATAACCTTGCCGCCGATAGCCATCTGAATAGGAATTTCAAACATCTGTCTCGGAATGTTATCTTTAAGCTTTTCTGCAATCTTTCTTGCTCTGCCGTATGCCTTATCGGAGTGCACAATAAATGAAAGGGCGTCAACAATATCGCCGTTAAGTAGTACGTCAAGCTTTACAAGGTTTGAACGTACATAATCGGAGATTTCATAGTCAAGAGATGCATATCCACGTGTACGTGATTTAAGAGCATCAAAGAAATCGTAAATGATTTCGTTAAGAGGTAAATCGTATTTGATTTCAACACGGTCGCCTGTGATATAATCCATATTTTTGAATGTACCGCGTCGTTCCTGACAAAGCTCCATAACTGAGCCAACATATTCTGTAGGTACAAAAATATGTGCATCTGCAACAGGCTCTTCGCAAAAATCAATTTCTGCAGGGTCAGGGTAGTGGGTAGGGTTATCAATCTCAACTACCTCACCGTTTGAAAGGTGTATTTTATAAATAACGCTAGGAACAGTTGTTACAAGGTCAAGGTCATATTCTCTTTCAAGACGCTCCTGAATAATTTCAAGGTGAAGAAGACCTAAGAAACCGCAACGGAAACCAAAGCCGAGAGCGCCTGAAGTTTCAGGCTCATAGGTAAGAGCTGCATCGTTAAGCTGAAGCTTTTCAAGGGCTTCGTGAAGGTTTTCGTAGTCTGCACCGTCAGCCGGGTAAATACCGCAGTAAACCATAGGTGTAGCTTTTCTGTATCCGGGGAGAGCCTCTGTTGCAGGCTTTGATGCAACTGTAACAGTATCGCCGACAACAGCATCGCGTACTGTTTTTATAGAGCCTGTAAGGTAACCAACCTCACCTGAACGAAGAATTCCTGTAGGGTTAAGGCCTGTTGCCTTAAGTGTACCTGCTTCAACAACAGTGAATTCAGCGCCGGTTGCCATCATACGCATTGTGTCGCCGGTCTTTATTGTACCGTCCTTGACGCGCACATAAACAATAACGCCTTTGTAGTTATCATAAACTGAGTCAAATATAAGTGCTCTGAAAGGTGCATCGTCGTCGCCTTCAGGAGCAGGAATAAGCTCAACTATCTGCTCTAAAACCTGTTCAACGTTCTGACCTGTTTTAGCAGATACGCGAGGAGCATCCTGGCAAGGTATGCCGATAATGTCTTCAACATCGTTTGCAACTCTGTCAGGGTCAGCTGACGGAAGGTCGATTTTATTGATTACAGGCACAAGCTCAAGGTTGTGGTCAAGGGCAAGGTAAGTGTTTGCAAGTGTCTGTGCCTCAATGCCCTGAGATGCGTCAACAATAAGTATTGCACCCTCGCAAGCCGCAAGAGAACGTGAAACCTCGTAGTTAAAGTCAACGTGGCCGGGAGTGTCAATTAAATTCAACTGATATGTGTTGCCGTCGTTAGCTTTATAGTCAAGCTTAACAGCGTGTGCCTTAATGGTAATACCGCGTTCTCTTTCAAGATCCATATCATCAAGAATCTGTGCTTCCATATCACGTTGAGCAACAGAGTCTGTTATCTCTAAAAGACGGTCAGCAAGAGTAGATTTACCATGGTCAATATGAGCAATAATTGAAAAATTTCGTATATGTTCTTTTTTAACAAGGGACATTTTCTTAACTATCCTTTCAAAATATCTCTTAAATGTTTTCGGTGTTTTCTTTGTATGTTTTGTAGGTGCTTTTTTCGAAAAGCTCTTTTATTCTGTCTGTTTCACCGCAAAGGTAAAGATAGCCGTAAAGGGTTTCAAAGCCTGTGGCGTATCTGTAATCTGCTTCGCTCTGATTTTTTGGTGAATGAGCAGAATGAGCGTTTCTACCTCTTTTGAAAACCCAAAGTTCATTCTCTGTCAGGTCGTCCATAAGAAGTTTTATCATTTCTGCCTGAAAAGCAGCGTTTACAAACTTAATGGATTCTTTATGTAGCTTTCCTGTTGGCTTGTTTGAGTCAACAGTAAGCATATTTCTCACAAGCAGGCTGTAAACCGCATCACCTAAAAAAGCAAGGGTGAGGGGACTGTATTGCCTTGCCTCAGGCTCGCTGAGTGGTGTTGAAAGCTTTGAAAAAATATCGTTATCATTAAGGGACATAATCGAACTCCAAATCGTAAATACTTACTGTGTCGCCCTCTGTAATTCCTTTTTCCACGAGAGCCTTGATTATACCGCTTGAAATTAAAACGTTCTGGAAATATTGAAGTGAAGAATAGTCGTTGAGATCTGTTTTGCAAAGGATTTTTGCAAGCCATTCTGCCTCAACGATATATACATCGCCTTCAACACGGATTTTAAATTCTTGTTTTGCACTTCTGAGAATTTCTTTAGGTGTAATTTCCTGTTTCTCGTAAATTTTTACAGGCGGAAGCTTTGAAAGCTCTGCCGCAACTGCATTTATAAGCTCCTGAGTACCTTCTGCAATAGGGGCTATTATTTCGTAATATTGGAGACCCTTTGCGCGTATATAGTTAGCAAAGGCCTCTCTCTGCTGGTCAGTAGCAAGGTCAATTTTGTTACCAGCTACGATTTGCGGATAAGCGCCTAACTCATCGTTATATTTTGTCAGCTCTTCGTTGATTGCTTCAAAGTCTTCTATAGGGTCTCTGCCCTCAGAGCCTGCTACATCGACAACGTGAACAAGCAGTCTGCATCTTTCAATATGTCTTAAAAACTCGTGGCCAAGACCGATACCATCGCTTGCACCCTCAATAATCCCGGGAATGTCAGCCATAACGAAGCTGCTTTCAGGACCCATTCTTACAACGCCGGGAACAGGGATAAGTGTTGTGAAATGGTAGTCCGCAATAATTGGCTTTGCTTCGCTTACAACCGAAATAAGGGTGGATTTACCAACATTAGGGAAACCGATAAGACCAACGTCAGCAAGCATTTTAAGTTCAAGAGTTACTTCCCACTGTTCACCGGGAGCACCATCTTTGGCAAATCGTGGAACCTGCCTTGTAGGTGTTTTAAAGTGGGAGTTACCCCAACCGCCTTTGCCACCTTTTGCAGCGATGAATGTTTCTTCAATGCTCATATCAGCCATTACGAAGCCTGTTTCAACCTCTTTTATGACAGTACCGCGGGGAACCTTGATTATTAAATCTTCACCGCGCTTGCCGTTGCAGTTACCGCCTCTGCCGTTTTCACCGCTTGGGGCTTTGTATTTTCTTTTGTAACGGAAATCTGAAAGGGTAGAGAGGTTGTCATCAACCTTAAAAACAACATTACCGCCTCTGCCGCCGTCTCCGCCGTCAGGACCGCCTGCGTTTATATATTTTTCTCTGTGGAAAGCAACTGCGCCATTACCGCCGTTACCTGCAATTATGAGAATTTTCGCTTTATCAACAAACATAAATAACTCCTAAAATCAATAGAATTAATAAAACCAATAAAAAATCAATTTATTATACAATATTATTATTGAAAATTAAATAGATATTTTGAAATTTTACATTTTTTATTTAAAAGGTGATGTTGAAACTATGCTTTCGTATAGAACATATACCCGAACATTCTTTGGATTTTGTTCTGTTAAAAACGAACAAAAGTGAACAAAAAACAATAAAAATAACAATAAAACAGTAAAAAACGGCACAAAGTACAAGAAAAGGTACTAAAAACAAAAAATAAAACGAACATTCGTGTTGACAAAGTCGAAAAAGGTGCTATAATGAAAGCACAAAAACAAATGTTCGTTATTTGTTCGGAGGTAAATATTATGACAACTTTAACAATATTAAAATTTTTATTTCAGTTAGTACTCATCTGTGTAGGTGCATATGCACTTCTTCACGAAAAAGAACTTGCAAAATTTGAAAGAAAAACAGTTAAGTATATCAAAGCTTTCTTCAAAGCAGTATATCTTTCATGTAAAGAGAAGAAAGAAAAGAATATTCAGCTCGCTCCTGTTACACCTATAGGAAACGCTGAATATGAGGAGATGCTTTCAAGACTTAACAAGGCATCAAAGCTTGAAGATGTGCTTGTTGCTTGACAGCGATTATTGAGGGTAATATAATCAAACCAGATGGAGTGATTATATGAACAAAAAATGTTTGGATATTAAATCAGCGGGTCAATTGCTTCCTTCCCGTAAAGCTGATGGCAATAAAGGTACATTCGGTAGAGTGCTCCTTATTTGCGGTAGTAAAAATATGGTAGGCTGTTGCTCACTATGTGCGCAAGGTGCTCTCAGGAGTGGCGCAGGCCTTGTAACGCTCACTTTTCCTGATGTTTTATATTCTTCATTAACCAGCCAACTTTGTGAGCCGCTTTTTCTTCCTCTTCCTACGGATGAAAACGGGTTTATAAGCCACCTTGCAATAGAAGAAATTCTCTTAGCAGCAGAAAAAGCTGATGTTGTTGTGGTGGGTTGCGGAATAGGAATAGGCTACTCCCAGAGTCTTATTATAACATCTCTTTTAAATCTTGATGGCAAGCCTTTGATTATTGATGCAGACGGATTGAATAATCTGGCGCCGTGTGTTAACATATTAAAAAAGGCTAAAGCCAATATTCTTTTAACACCTCATCCCGGTGAAATGGCAAGACTTATGCATTGCACTGTTGAACAGGTTGAAGAAAACAGAGAAAAAGCTATTGTAGAGTTTTCTTGTGAATACGGCGTTAATGTACTCCTTAAAGGCAAAGAAACTTTAATTTGTAACAAAGAATGTAACGAACTTTATATAAATAAAACAGGCAATACAGGGCTTTCTAAAGGTGGCTCAGGTGATTTCCTTTCCGGTATTATATCCGGTTTAACACCTGCTTTTTGCGGTGATGTTTTTAAAGCAGGTGTGGTAGGCGCATTTGTTCACGGAATGTGTGCCGATGTTCTAAAAGATGAAATTTCTGAATATTCTATACTACCTACCGATTGCGTGAAAACAATTGGTAAAGTTTTCAGGATAATTGAAATGAGTGGTATGAATTAAAAGAATTTTCTATATATTTTTAATTATCGCTCTCCTTTTATTTTTTTCTTCCTGTGGCATAAAGGAGAGCGATAGTTTTTATCAAGTGAGTTTTGTTGAAAAAAATCCCGTTGCGGTGGAATATAAGGGTGAAAGATATAACGGTACGTTGCAGTATAACGGTAATGTACTTGAACTTGGTTTGCTTGTAGGAAAAGAGCAGGATGAGTTTTGTTTTATTGTTGATTCTATGACCTGTACTACAGATTTTTTCGGGCTTAAAAAAACAGAACCAACAAAGAGCTTATCTCAATCGTATCTACCTGTTGTTATATTTGATTTTCTATCCTTGACGGGTGCTCAATTTAAAACGGAAATATATGATGAAAAAACAGAAACATACTCTCTTTCGCGTAATGTTGGTAACATTAAAGTTTGTTTGGAAGTTTTAAAAGCAGAAGAAAAAACAATATATGCTATAAAAATAAATTAAGACCTTTACATCGTTCTGATGCAAAGGTCTTAGTATTTTTATTGTTAATTATTTAAGAAGTGATGCAGCATCTTCATCAAGGAAGATTATAACATCATTATGTTCTTGGAGGATTGATGCAGGAACCTGTGCAGTTACAGGACCTTCAACCATATTCTTGATTGCTTCAGCTTTCTTTGGACCTACAGCAATAAGGATTATTTTCTTTGCAGACATAATCTGCTTAACGCCCATTGTAAGAGCATGTGTAGGCATTGGGTTTTCATCGAAATAAATCTTATTTGCGTTAATTGTGCTTTCTGTAAGCTGAACTTTGAAAGAACCGTTTGTGAATTCATCTGCAGGCTCGTTAAAGCCGATATGAGCATTGTTGCCTATACCAAGAAGCTGAATATCAATACCGCCAGCGTTGTTGATTTCATCATCATAACGCTTGCATTCTGCTTCGCAATCCTCGGCGTTGCCGTTAAGGAAGTGAACATTTTCCTCAAGAATATCAAGACCATTGAAAAGCTGCTCGTGCATGAATGTGTAGTAGCTGTTTTTATCGCTCTTTGGAAGGTTACAGTATTCGTCAAGGTTGTATGTTTTAACATCTTTAAAGGAAATGCCGCCCTTTTCATATGTTGAAATAATGTTCTTGTATGTAGGAACAGGGGAAGCACCTGTAGCAAGACCTAAAACGCAAGAAGGGTTATTTTTTACTTCATTTGTAAAGATTTCTGCAACCGCTACGCCGATTTCTTCAGCGGTTTTAAAGATTCTAATTTCCATAAATATCACCTATCCACTAAAATATGTAAGGATTATAACATACCATATTTGAAAATTAAAGAGCAAAATTAAAAAAATGCAATATTAATATATTATATATTGAAATTTTTCAATTAAATGATATAATATTCGAAGGTGATGCATATTGATAAAAAATATTGTTTTTGATATGGGCGGCGTTTTAATCGACCTTGATTTGCAACGTACACTCAATGAGTATTTCAAAAAAGAATATCATCAACTTATTCTTGATAAGGTTTTCTATAGTCAGGCTTGGCGTGAAATGGATGCAGGTGTTTTAAAGTCAGAGGATGCTATTCCTGAAATTCTTCCTCAGCTTCCTGAAGAAACGAGGCCTTTACTTAAAGAAATGATAAGTAATTTCTATCCATATATGCCACCATTTCCCAACATGGAAGAGTTTATTATCCGCTTAAAGAGAGCAGGGTATAAAGTCTATCTGTTATCAAATGCCTCGCCGCGATTTTTTGATGTATATCAAAACTATCCTGCAATTTGTCAGTTGGACGGCTTCTTTATTTCGGCTTTATATAAGCTTATTAAGCCACAACCTGAAATATACGAGGCTTTCTGTAAAAAATTTGATCTTAAGCCCGAAGAGTGCTTCTTTATTGACGATATGAAGGTCAATATTGATGCTGCCAAGGTTTTTGGTATGAAAGGCTTTGTGTTTGATACCAAAGACCTTGTAGGTCTTGAAAAGGAATTAAACGCCCTTGGCGTTGTGTTTTAAAAGGAGAAATGAATATGAAAAAAATAATTTCAATTGCAGTTGTGGTTCTTTGTCTGGCTCTTATGGTTGTTCTTTTTACCGCTTGCGGTGATAATAAGGGCGATATTAACACATCAACAACTGATTCAACAACACAGGCTGACCTTTCTATTGATGGCGAAGATGCCGGTGCGGAAGATGTGTCAAAAGATGATGAAAGCACAACATTAAAAGAAGATGTTTCAACGGGCAATAAAAAACCTTCGAATTCAGGAAGCAATAACCAAAAGCCTGAAACCACTAAAAAGCCTAGCACAACTAAGAAACCAAATACAACTAAAAAACCACAATCGTCAAGCAGTTCAACAAAGCCATCTAATTCAGGTGGTGGTGTAGAACTTGCTACAGGTGATATTTATAGCGGTTGGTTCTAATGGGAGCGAATTATATGAGTATGGATAATATTAATGAGATAATTGCTGAAGAAGTAGCGGGAGAAGTCAAAGCAAACGAAAAAGGTGGAGAATTTAAATTCTTCAAATGTTGTTCAGCTTCCTTAAAAAGATTTTCAATAGTAATGTTTGTTATAAATCTTTTCCTTGCTGTAGCAATAACTGCAGTTGCGGTTGTTCTTCTTGCAGTTTATGTTGGTGTAGGAATGCTTGGTCTTCTTGCGCTTCCTTTAATTACTTTGTTTATAATTCTTGTTGTTGTTGCTCGTTTTATTTCTGCTCTTATTTATGGCTTTGCAGAAATTGTGGAGAAAAACGAAACAAAATAAAAAAATTCCTGCAATTCCCTTGACAAAGGAAGAACACAGGAGTACAATGTCAAATATCAATTTTCAGAAAGGTGATACAGATGACCCAAAAATTCTTTAATCGATTTTATTATTATAACTGTATGGATTGTCTGTGTGCCTTGCGTTCTTGCAAATGATTGCAAAATGTAGTATATAGTCAGTCCGCATTCTGCTATGCTTTTAAAAGTGTACGGTATGCGGGCTTTTTGTTTAAAATAAATTGAATTTTAGGAGTTAATTATGATTTCACCAAAAATGCTTGAACTTGGCAAAAAAAGTTCTGTTATTCGCGAGATTTTCGAGTATGGACTTAAGAGAAAGGCAGAAATCGGCGCAGAAAATGTTTTTGATTTCAGTCTAGGTAACCCAAGCGTACCTGCACCACCAAAGGTTACCGAAATTATGAAAAAACTTATTGACGAAACTCCTGCTGAGGTGCTTCATGGTTATACATCTGGCCCTGGCGATATGAAGGTTCGTACAAAAATAGCGGAATACATAAAATCAAAATATAACGTTGCTGCAACTGCGGGTCTTGTGTATATGACATGCGGTGCGGCAGCCTCTCTTACAATTACTCTCAACGCTATTGTTGAGGATGGCGATGAGGTTATTGTTTTTGCACCATTTTTCCCTGAATACAGAGTTTTTGTTGAGCAAGCAGGTGCAAAACTTGTTACAGTAAGCTGCAAAAAAGAAGATTTGCAGATCGATTTTGATGCTCTTGAAAAAGCGATTACACCAAATACTAAAGCTGTTATTATAAACTCTCCCAACAATCCATCAGGCGTTATTGTACCTGAAAAGGATGTTGTAAAATTAACAGAGGTTCTTAATAAAAAACAAGAAGAATATGGTAAGGTTATATTCCTTATTTCCGATGAACCATACAGAGAACTTGTTTTCACTGGGGAAAAAGTTGCATATATACCTGAGTATTATAAGAACAGTGTTGTTTGCTATTCTTATAGTAAGGCTCTTTCTCTTCCCGGTGAAAGAATCGGCTATATATTCGTTTCGCCTTCCATGAAAGATGCGGGGGATGTTTTTGCTGCTGTTTGCGGTGCAGGCAGAGCGTTAGGTTATGTGTGCGCACCAAGTCTTATGCAGTATGTTATTTCTCAGTGCCTAGATGACACTGCAGACGTTTCAATATACGAAAAAAACAGAAATATTCTTTACAATGGACTTACTGATATTGGCTATACAGTTATAAAGCCTGATGGAGCATTTTATATGTTTGTGAAGTCCCTTGAAGAGGATGCCAATGCTTTCTATGAAAGAGCAAAGAAGTTTGATCTTCTTATTGTTCCAAGCGACAGCTTTGGTGTTGAAGGGTTTGTACGAATTTCTTATTGTGTTGATACTGCTTTAATTGAACGTTCATTACCTGCTTTTAAAGCACTTTATGAGGATTATAAAAATGAATGAATATGATATAAAATTTCAAAAAGCGAGAGAAACCATATCCGATATTGATAAGGAAATTGCCAAGCTTTTTGAAAAACGTATGAAAGCATCTGAGGATGTTGCGGAATATAAGAAGCTTAACGGACTTCCGATTGAGGATTTAGTCCGCGAAGCTCAGCTTATTGAAGCAAATAGCCAGCTTGTTTTCGATGATGAAATACGTTCATATTATATAAATTTCCAGAAAAACATTATGAAACTTTCCAAAGATTACCAGAGGAAGTTGAATGATGGAATGAGAGTTGCATTTTCAGGTGTTAAGGGTGCCTTTGCGGAGCTTGCGGTACAACGAATTTTCCCTGATGCCACAGCGGTTGCCTACGGAGAATTTAAAGATGCGTATAAGGCGGTTGAAAAAGGTGAATGTGAAATTGCCGTTCTTCCTATAGAAAATAGCTATGAGGGTGATGTTGCAAGGGTTATGGATTTAACCTATTTCGGCTCTCTTTTCATAAACGGTGTTTATGATATGGCAATTGAACAAAACCTTTTTGCCAGTCAAAATGCGGATGATAAAACTATAAAAAAGGTTATAAGTCATCCCCAGGCATTAGGTCAATGTGCCGAGTTTATTGAGCAAAAGGGCTATGAAACGGAGAAATCAGTTAATACTGCAGTTGCCGCACAACTTGTAGCTGAGAAGAATGATAGCTCATTAGGTGTTATATGCAGTATTGAAGCAGGTAACAAATATGGCTTGAAGCTTATAGACAGAAAAATCAATAAAAACAGTCAGAATACAACACGTTTTGCGGTTTTCTCAAGAGTGCCACGGGATATCTGTACTGACCAAAATAATTTCATTGTACTTTTTACTGTTCGTGATGAGGCAGGTTCTCTTGGTAAAGCAATTTCTGTATTTGGTGAATGTGGATACAACCTTAAAGCGCTTAAAAGCAGACCCTCAAAAGATGTAATATGGAATTATTATTTCTTCCTTGAGGGTGAAGGCCACTTAACCGAAGAAAGTGAAAAAGTTATGCTTGATAAGCTTTCGCAGGTTTGTACCAATGTGCGATTAGTTGGTAAATATTCAAAAGAACAACATATTTGAAGGGGATAGTAAAATGATTCTTCCCGTAAATACAAGTATGGGGCAGTATAATATTGTTTTAGAGCGTGGCTCAATAAATAATATCGACTCATACTGCGATGTAAACAAAAAAGCATTAATAGTAACTGATAGCGGTGTGCCGTCCGTATATGCTCAAACTGTGGTTTCACAATTTAAAGATGCTATTATAAAAGTGATTCCTCAGGGTGAAAAAAGCAAATCCTTTGATATGTACAAGGAATTATTAGAAACGCTTAATGAAAATGCGTTTTCTCGTTACGATTGTATTGTGGCCGTTGGCGGCGGAGTTGTTGGAGACCTTTCGGGCTTTACAGCAGCTACATACATGCGCGGAATTGATTTTATTAACATTCCGACAACGCTTTTAGCTCAGGTTGATTCATCAATCGGTGGGAAAACTGCGATTGACTTTGGCGGGTATAAAAACACAGTAGGTGCTTTTTATCAGCCAAAGGCGGTAATTATAGACCCTGATGTGCTCAAAACTCTTGACAGAAGGCAGTTTAATAACGGCCTTGCCGAAAGTATTAAAATGGCATCAACTTCAGATGCGGAGCTTTTTGCGCTTATCGAAAATGCAGATGCTTACGAAAATATAGATACTGTTATCGAACGTTCTTTGAAAATAAAAAGATCCGTTGTAGAAGAGGATGAAAAGGAAACTGGTCTTCGCAGAGTTCTTAATTTTGGTCATACAGCAGCACACGCTATAGAAACTGCAACAGGATTGGTTGATCTTCTTCACGGAGAATGTGTTGCAATAGGTATGGTTCCATTTTCTGCTCCTCAGGTAAGGGAGCGACTAAAGACAGTTCTTTTGAAATATAATTTACCTTGCGAAATTACATTTTCTTCTGACGAGTTGCTTTCAACTTTGCGCCATGATAAAAAGGCAAACGCAATAGGTGTAAATGCAGTTTTTGTAAATGAGATCGGTAGTTTTGAATTTAAGTTTGTTGAGTTTTCTCAGCTTGATGAAATCATAAAGGAGGCTTATATAAAATGAAAAACACATTTGGGAACAATATAAGTATAACTCTTTTTGGTGAAAGTCATGGCGAAGCTGTCGGCGCAATTATCGATGGACTTCCCGCAGGACTTAATGTGAATGAGGCATTTATTTCACATCAACTCAATTTGAGAAAATCTATCAGCAAAATTTCTACACCTCGTAATGAATCAGATAATTTTAAAATTCTCAGCGGTGTATTTAACGGCAAAACAACAGGTACACCTGTTTGTATAACAATTCCTAACGAAAACACTAATTCTAAGGATTATAGTAAGTCTTATGGTAAAGCAAGGCCGGGTCATGCTGATTTTACTGCCTTTTCGAAGTATAATGGTAATGAGGATTATCGCGGTGGCGGTCATTTCAGCGGTAGAGTAACTGCAGGTATTGTTGCCGTAGGCGCAGTTTGTATAGATGCATTAAAAAAGAAAGACATCTTTATTGGCACACACATTAAAAAGTGTGCAGGTGTAGAGGATGTTAAGTTCAATAATATAGAGGGAAATATAAAAGTTCTTTCCACCAAAGCCTTTGCAGTTATTGACGATGCAAAAGGCGTGGAAATGATTAAAAATATAGAAAAAGCCAAAGCGGAAGGCGATAGCGTCGGCGGTGTGCTTGAAACAATAGTTACAGGTTTACCTGTTGGTGTTGGCGAGCCTTGGTTTGATTCTGTTGAAGGTGTGCTTTCCCATGCTCTTTTCTCAATACCTGCGGTTAAAGGTGTTGAATTTGGTGCAGGTTTCTCCTGCGGAGATATGCTTGGTAGCGAAATGAATGACGCCTTTATATATGAAAACGGTAATGTTACAACAAAAACAAATAATAATGGTGGAATAAATGGTGGAATTACAAATGGTATGCCTGTTGTTTTCTCTTGCGCCATAAAGCCTACTCCATCAATATCAAAGGAGCAGGAAACCATCGATTTTATAAACAAGGGAAAAAAACTTCTGAAAATAACAGGCAGGCACGATCCTTGTATAGTTCATAGGGCAAGAGTTGTGGTAGATAGCATAACCGCTATTGTGCTTTGTGATTTGCTTTCGCAGAAATTCGGCACAGATTGGTTAGGTGCTTAAAATGGAATATGGTTGCATAGGTGAGCATTTAGGTCATAGCTTTTCTAAGGAAATACATAACGCTCTTACAGACTATGATTATCAGCTCAAAGAACTTACTCCGGATGATTTAAAGGTCT
>CAJGCL010000015.1 GCA_904501675.1 Clostridiaceae bacterium | reverse complement strand
TACTCAACGCAAAGCTCTCACAGAATGTCCTGATTTGTATGACCTTGCAGGTTCTACTATTGTTATTGACCACCATAGACGTACAGAGGATTATATTTCCGATGCAGATATATCATATAGTGTTCCATCTGCTTCATCTACCTGTGAAATGGTTTCTGAATTGATTCAATATTCAACAATTCAGGATAATCCTTCTGCTGATGTTGCTACAGCTCTATTTTCGGGTATTGTCCTTGATACCAAGGATTTTGTTCTCAGAACATCCCAGCGTACGTTTGAGGCGGCAGGATTCTTAAGAGATAGTGGTGCTGATACTGTCCAGGTTAAAAAGTTTTTTTCGATTGACGCTGAAATGACATCTATTAAAAATGAGATCATTTCCAACTCGAAAATATTTAACGGATTTATGATAGGTGTTTGCAACTCTGATAATAAAAATATCCGTATTGTTACTTCATCTGCAGCAGACGATATGCTCAATATTGATGGTGTAAAAGCATCATTTGTTATATCAAAGCTAGGTCTTGGTAAATATCAGATTTCTGCTCGTTCACTTGGCGAAGAGAATGTTCAGCTTATAATGGAACAGCTCAATGGTGGTGGTCATATTACTATGGCTGCTGCCCAGATAAAGGCAAGTGACTCAGAAGGAGCTAAAGCTATGCTTCTCGATGCAATCAGTGAATATTTAAATAATAAATAATCTTTACACGGAGGTACTAAAATGGAAGTTATATTAAAAAATGACGTAAAAGGTCTTGGTAAAAAAGGAGAAAAGGTATCAGTTTCTGAGGGCTATGCCCGTAATTTTCTTTTCCCAAAGGGACTTGCTGCTGAAATTAATGCGCAGCTTATGTCTGAACTTAAGAACAAACAGTCTTCTGAGCAGTTTAAGGCAGATGAAGAGCTTAAAGCAGCTAAAGTAAATGCTGGAAAAATAAAAGGACAGACAGTTGTTATCAAAGCGAAAGGTGGAGCAAACGGTAAACTTTTTGGTAGCGTTACTGCTAAAGAAATTTCACAGTTTGTTTCAACTAGTTTTGCAATTAAGGTTGATAAGCGTAAAATTACCGTTGATGATATTAAAGCGTTTGGTACTTATAATGCGCAAATTCGTCTTCATCCTCAGGTTACTGCAGACTTTAAAGTTCAGGTAATTGAGGCATAAAATTTTCCGGAAGGGTAAAAGCTATGGCTGATAAAAACAGTTTTCAATCATATGATTTAAATGATTTACCATACAGCCTTGAAACAGAACAGGCTGTTATTGGTTCAATTTTAATCAACCCGGAATGTGTGAGTGCTGTTCTTTCTCACATCAGGCCGGATTATTTCTACATACCTCAGCATAGGGCAATTATGGATGCTATTGTTGTGCTTGATACTTTAGGCTCAAGAATAGATGCTTTAACCGTTCTTGATAAGCTTAGCGCTGACAATTCTTTTGATAAAGAAAACGGGAAAAATCTTCTTTTCCAGATTGCTCAGAGTGTTCCGTCTGCCGCCAACGTTGAAAATTATTGTAAGATTGTACGAGAAAAATATTTTCTTCGTTTGTTGATTTCTATTTCAAAAGAAACTATTGAGTCCGCAACAGGCGGTGGTGCCGAAGCAGACAAGATTCTCGATTCAACCGAACAGAAAATCTACGATATCAGAAGAGGTAAAACTACTGGTTCTCTTCAACGTCTTAGCGATGTTATTTCTGCAGAAGTTTATCCATCACTTGCTAAGATTACTTCTGAAAACGCGGATGAGTACAAGGGTATGCCTATGGGCTTTTCAAAGCTCGACGAAATAACATCCGGTCTTAATAAATCTGACCTTGTTATTATTGGTGCACGTCCTGCTATGGGTAAAACAAGTTTTGCTCTTAACATCGCAAGAAACGTTGCTATGACAGGTAAAAAGGTTGTTTTCTTTTCCCTTGAAATGTCAAATGAACAGCTTGCTTCCCGTGTTCTTTCAACTGAAGCGCGTGTTGATTCTAATAAATTTCGTTCAGGTAATATTTCACCTGAAGAATGGGTGAGACTTGCAGAAGCCACTGAAAGACTTGGTAAATGTAACTTATATTTTGATGATACAGCATCAATAACGGTTCCTGAAATTAAATCAAAAATAAGACGTGCACGTGATGTTGATTGCATTATTATTGACTACCTTGGTCTTATGGAATCAGCAAAAAAGAAAGAAAATCGTGTTCAGGAAGTCACCGAGATTACGCGAAGCCTTAAAATGCTAGCAAAGGATATGAAGATACCTGTTGTTTGTTGCTGTCAGCTTTCCCGTGGTCCCGAAAAGAATGGTAAAGCTTCAAATAGACCTCAGCTTTCTGACCTTCGTGAATCAGGCTCAATTGAGCAGGACGCGGATATTGTTATGATGCTTTATCGCGAGGGATATTATTACAATAAGGATAAAGATAAGGATGCTGAACAGGTCGATATGACTCAGGCAGACGTTGATGTTGTTAAGAACCGTCATGGTGCAACCGAAAGAGTAAAACTCCACTGGGATGCACAGTACACATTATTCTCCACATTGGAGTATAGAGATGAATAATTATTCTGTTATTGTCAAAAATAAAGTGTTATCTGCTTTAAACGAATATTCAATGATTGGAAACGCAAAAACTATTTTAGTTGGATTTTCAGGTGGTGCAGATTCTGTGTGCCTTTTACATTTACTTAACTTATTAAAAAGTGAGTTGGGTTTTAATGTAAAAGCCGTCCATATAAATCATGGTATACGCGGCGATGAAGCGAAGCGTGATATGGATTTTGCCGTTGCTTTTTGTGCTGAAAACAGTATTCCTATTGAAATATATTCTTTTGATTGCATTGCTGAAGCAAAAAAATCAAAAGAATCGCTTGAAGAGTGTGGTAGACGCTTAAGGTATCAGGCTTTTTCTGAGTTATCTGATGATTTTACTAAAATTGCCACGGCCCATAATTCTAACGACAACGCCGAAACAGTTTTGTTTAATTTATCACGTGGTACATCTGTTAAGGGCGTGTGTGGTATACCGCCTGTGCGTGATAACATAATAAGACCATTGATATGTTGCTTACGCGAAGAAATAGAAGGTTACTGCAAAGAAAATAGTTTATCTTTTGTAACAGACAGTACGAATTTATGTGACGAGTACACAAGAAACAAAATCCGTCATAATGTTTTACCGGTTTTATGTGATGTGAACTCTTCTGCTGTTTTAAACATCACTCATTTGAGCGAGAGTGCACGTGATGTATATGAATTTCTGCTGTTCGAGGCTCAGAACGCTTTGGATAAGGCTTTGATTACTGAAAACACATATGATGCAGCCTATCTTAAAAGCTTGCATAAAGCTGTTTTAAACGAAGTTATTGTAATAGCTTATTCAAGGTTTTCTTGTAATTCACTTGATAGAGATAAAATTAATTTGATTTCTGAGTTAATTACTAATGGTGGTAGAATTCAGCTTTATAGAAATGAAACGGTGGAGGTTGTTAAAGGACAACTTAGGTTTTTTTCCTTACAACAAACCAAAACTGAACAAAATGCAATAAATATATCTTTAATAGGTGCATATTCTTTTGGTGAATATTTGGTGAACATTTCTGAATTTAATGAATGTTCAAAAAATATTAACAGAAATATATTGGATAATTTGATTGATTGTGATAAAATTAGTGGAAAATTGTTCCTTCGTACACGTAAAGAAGGCGACAAGTTTGATTTATATAAAAGAAATGTTTCCAAAACATTGAAAAAGCTGTTCTGTGAACTTAATATTCCTGTTGAGAAAAGGGATGAAATTCCTGTTATATGCGATGATGGTGGTGTTGTATGGATTTATTCTGTAGGCACAAGCGCTCGTTGTCATATCACAGATTCTTCAAGTAATATTATATATGTCAGGGGAGAAAATAATGGTTAGTAAGGATATGGAGAAAGATATCGAGAAAGTTCTTATCTCTGAAGAGGAACTTTTTGAAATAGTTAAAAGACTTGGCGTACAAATTTCAGAAGACTATAAGGATAAAGACCTTCTTCTTGTTAGTATTCTTAAAGGTTCGGTTATTTTTATGGCTGACCTTATGAGAGAAATCAAAATCCCGTGTAATATAGATTTTATGGCTGTTTCCAGCTATGGTTCGGGTGCAAAAACATCAGGCGTGGTTAAAATCATAAAAGATCTTGATAAATCGATTGAGGGTAAAGATTTACTTATTGTTGAGGATATTCTTGATAGTGGCAGAACTCTTAGCTATATCAAAGAGATTCTTTTGGCAAGAAAACCTAATAGTATTAGAATATGTACTCTTTTTGATAAGCCAGAACGTCGCGAAGTTGATATTTTTGCTGACTACATTGGTTCTAAAGTTCCAAATGAATTTATTGTTGGCTACGGCCTTGATTATGATGAATATTATAGAAATCTTCCGTATATCGGCGCATTAAAACGCTCTGTTTATGAAGATTAATTATAGATTATAAAAGAGAGGTGAGCTGTTATAAAAAGCAGCGAAAAAATCAAAGCGATATTACCATACATCGTAATTCCGCTTGTGATGTTAATTGTTATAACAGTGGTTTCTGGCGATTCGGCTAAAAACACTAAATTAAAATACTATCAAGTTGTTGAGTATTTTGAAAAAAATCAAGTTACAGAATATGAACTTAATATTGGTACAGGTAATCTGAATTTCAAACTTCAGGACGGAACAGCAGCTAAATACACTGTTCCTAACGTTAACCTTTTTGTTGACGATATTCATGAAGGCGTTGTTGAATACAACAAGCAGAATCCTGATAAGCAGATTGAATATAACTATGTATCAGGTGCATCAACAAATTATCTTATTCAGCTTATTCCCACAGCTTTAATGATGATCGTTCTCGTTATTGTTGGTATTATGTTTGTTAAGAGAATGAACAACACAATATCAGGTGAGAACAATCGTGCAATGAATTTCGGTAAGGCACGCGTTAAATTTGGTAAAGATGAAAAACGTAAAACAACCTTCAAAGAAGTTGCCGGTGCTGACGAGGAAAAAGAAGAGCTTCAGGAAATTGTTGAGTTCCTTAAAGACCCTAAAAAGTTTACTGAACTTGGTGCACGTATACCTAAAGGCGTTCTTCTTGTAGGCCCTCCGGGTACAGGTAAAACCTTGCTTGCAAGGGCTGTTGCAGGTGAAGCAGATGTTCCATTTTTCTCAATTTCAGGTTCTGATTTTGTCGAAATGTATGTCGGCGTTGGTGCTTCTCGTGTAAGAGACCTTTTTGACCAGGCAAAAAAGAGCGCCCCTGCAATTATTTTTATTGATGAAATTGATGCTGTTGGTCGTCATCGTGGTGCAGGTATGGGTGGCGGACATGATGAAAGAGAACAGACTCTCAACCAGCTCCTTGTTGAGATGGATGGTTTCGGTAATAATGAAGGAATTATTATCATCGCTGCTACAAACAGACCTGATATTCTTGACCCTGCGCTTCTCAGACCAGGTCGTTTTGACAGACAGGTTACAGTTGGCAGACCTGACTTGAAGGGTAGAGAAGAGATACTTCATGTTCATGCTAAAAACAAACCTCTTGGTCCTGATGTGGATCTTAAAACAATTGCTCATGGTACAGTAGGTTTTACAGGCGCTGACCTTGAAAATCTTCTCAATGAAGCTGCTCTCCTTGCTGCAAAACGTAATAAAAAGGCAATTACAATGGTTGAAATTGATGAGGCTATCGTTAAGGTTGAAGTTGGTACAGAAAAGAAATCTCATAAGTATACAGAAAAAGAAAAGAAGATGACTGCTTATCATGAAGCAGGTCACGCAGTTGTTGCTTTCTATCTTGAAAACAGCGACCCTGTTTATGAAATTTCTATTATTCCTCGCGGTATGGCAGGTGGTTACACACTTTACAGACCTGATGAAGATTCATCATATATGAATAAATCTGAAATGCTTGACCGCATCGTTTCCTTAATGGGTGGTCGTGTTGCTGAGAAGATTATTGGTGGAGATATTTCCACTGGTCCTTCTTCAGATATTTCTCATGCAACAGATATGGCTCGTTCAATGGTTACACGCTATGGTATGAGCGAGAGTCTAGGTCCTATTGTTTATGGTAAAGATAATGACCAGGTGTTCTTAGGTATGGATTATAACCATACAAAGAACTATTCTGATTCATATGCGAAAGCAATTGATGACGAAATCAAACAGATTGTTCTTGATTGCGAAAAACGTTGCTTTGATATTCTTACCGAGCATAACGATAAGCTTGTTCTTATCGGCGAAACACTTATTAACGAAGAAAAAATCAACAAGGATACATTCCTTAAGCTTATGGATGTAAATTATGATCCTGATGCAGTTGAAATTTCTGAAGAAAGTCCTACATTAAGTGAAGAGACTATTCCCACAGAACAGAATTCTGTAGAAGAAACCGCTGTACCGGAAGAAACAGTAGCAGAAGAAAAAACAGAAGAATAAACGTAAAACAGTTGTCTGAAAATCAGGCAACTGTTTTTATAATATATTTGACTTGTTTTGCTCTCGTATGATATACTAAACAGTGCTGATTCTTAAAAAATAAGAGGTATTTTTATGGACTATAAAAACCCTGCACTTTCTCCAGAGGAAAGAGCTGAAAATCTGCTTTCTCTTATGTCTCTTGAAGAGAAGGTAGCGCAAATGGATATTATAAGAGGCGTTGAATTTTCAACTAAGCCTCATAGACTCAGTCATTGCGCTATTGAAGCTGATTCTCAGGTTAATTACAAAAAACTTTCTGAAACCTTAGGCGAAAACGGCATAGGTTTTATTCATGATGCTTATACAGAGCCAAAGGTTTTCAATATGTTTCAGAAATATATGATTGAAAACACAAGGCTTGGTATTCCTTGTATTTTTACCGGTGAAGCTCTTCATGGCATTTCCTGGCCAGGTGCTACAGTTTTCCCTGTGCCACTTGCACTTTCAGCAAGCTTTAACAGAGAAAATGTTAACACTATAGGTAGAGCTATTGCCTCAGAGACACGTGCGCTCGGTATGCAGGAAATTCTTGCACCAAACCTTGATGTTGCAAGAGAGCCTCGTTGGGGCAGAGTGGAGGAAACTTTTGGCGAAGATACATATCTTTCATCTGAAATGGCATATTCAATAATTACAGGTGAACAGCAGGACGGCAACATTGATAGAAATGATGCCGTAATTACAGAACCCAAGCATTATTGTGTGCATGGTATACCTGAAAACGGCATAAATTGTGCACAGGCAAGAGTTGGTAGAAGAGAGATTGAGCAATGCTACCTTCCTGTTTTTGAAACAGCTATTAAAAAAGCCGGTGCAAACAACGTTATGGCTTGCTATAATGCAATTGATTCTGAGGTTGTTTTAAGTTCTGAGTACTACCTTACTGAGGTTTTACGAAACAGATGGAATATGAAGGGCTATGTCCGTGCAGACTGGGGCGCTGTAGTGCGTCTTGTGAATCGTCATTTTACAGCAGCAACTGACAAAGATGCGATTTGTGATGTAATAAATGCAGGTCTTGATATGCAGGGTTGCTGCGATTACACGTCTACTTTCTGGGAAAAAACAATTATAGAGCTTGTTAACGAAGGTAGAATTTCTATGGAACGCATTGATGATGCTGTTTGCAGAGTTCTTACACTTAAGTTCAGACTAGGTTTGTTTGAAAACCCATATACTGATGAAGAACGCTTTAAAGATGTTATCAGATGCAAAGAGCATATAGATGCATCACATAACGCAGCAAAACAGGCTATTACACTTATTAAAAATGATGGTATTCTTCCACTTAAAAAGGGTTATAAAAAGATAGCTCTTTTGGGTCCTAACTCTAATCGTCAGCGTCTTGGTGGATATTCATCTGCTCCTGATGGATATGAATTGAAGTCAGTTTACGATGAAATGAAAGCATATTTTGGTGACGGGGTTGAAATACTTCAGTGTAATGGTTGCGGAATTCCTAAAGACCTTCAGGTTGAAACTCAGGAGGGTCAGCCTCATCTTGTGGAGGTTTACGATGAGGATGAAAAAGAGTGTATTGACGATGCAGTTGCAATTGCAAAAGAATGCGAAATTGCTATTCTTGTTTGCGGAGACAATACATTCACGAGTAGCGAGGGCCATGACAGAGCAGATTTAAGACTTGCAGGAAAACAGCGCGAGCTTATTGAACGAGTTGCTGCTACAGGTACACCTGTTGTTCTTGTGCTTGAAAACGGCAGGGTAGTTGATTTATCTGTAGAAAGCAATATCACTTCAGCTATTATGCTTGCATGGTTTGGTGGTGAAACAGGCGCAAAAGCAATTGTAGAAACCCTTGTTGGTGATAACAATCCAGCAGGCAGACTTCCCGTTTCTTTTCCGCAGGATTCTAACAGAATCCCTTGCTATTATACGCTTCTTCCAAACAACACTGAGGTAATGTTTGAGGGTAGCAGAAGAGCTAAATATCCATTTGGTTTTGGTTTATCTTATACCACATTTGATTATTCTGATTTAGTTGTTGATAAAACGGGTGAATATGATTACTCAGTAAAAGTAAACGTTAAGAATACCGGCTCTGTAAAGGGTGATGAGGTTGTTCAGCTTTATGTGAATGATGTAGTATCATCTGTTATTACGCCATTAAAAGAACTTAAAGGCTTCGAGAGAATTACTCTGGAAGCAGGCGAGAGCCAAACAGTTGAATTCAAACTTACGTTTGAATCATTTAAGCTTTTAAACAAGAATTTTGAATGGGTAGTTGAAAATGGTGAATTTAACATTATGGTTGGTGCATCTTCAGAAGATATAAAACTTTCTGAAATCATTAAAATATGAACAAAGATGAGGTAATGTTTTGAATATCGAGGCTTTAGTTAAAAAACAACGTGAATTTTTTCAGAGTGGGGCAACGCTTCCTGTAAAGTTTCGCATAAAAATGCTAATTAAACTTTATAAGTGTATTAGTAAGTATAGAAACGAAATCAATTTAGCTCTTGAAAAAGACTTGGGTAAATGTGATTTTGATGGCTTTATGTGTGAAACAGGCGTTGTTCTCATGGAGCTCAATTATATGATTCGCCATACACCTTCATATGCGAGAAAACATCTTGTTTATACACCTGTAGGACAGTGTTTAGGTAATGGTTATACAAAAGCTGTTCCATATGGTAATGTGCTTATAATGAGCCCTTGGAATTATCCGTTTCTTTTGACTATGGAACCAATTTCAGACGCTATTGCAGCAGGTAATACAATAATTGTTAAGCCAAGCGCATATTCTCCTGCAACAAGTGAAATAATCAGTAAAATTATTTCAGAATGTTTTCCGGAGGAATATATTGCTTGTGTTACAGGTGGCAGAGAAGAAAATAAAGAACTTTTAAACCAGAAGTTTGATATGATTTTCTTTACAGGTAGTCAGTCTGTTGGTAAAGAGGTTCTTCACCATGCAGCAGATAATTTAACTCCTGTTGTCCTTGAATTAGGTGGCAAAAACCCGTGTGTTGTTGACGATACAGCTAAAATTAAAGTTGCTGCAAGAAGGATTGTTTTTGGTAAATTCCTTAATTGCGGCCAGACATGTGTTGCGCCTGATTATGTTATTTGCCATAGCAGTGTAAAAGAACAGCTGATTAAAGAAATTTTAAAGCAGATAAAAGTGCAATATGGTCAAAATATTCTCGAAAACTATGAATATGGAAAAATTGTTAATGAAAAGCATTTTAATAGAATTTGTAGTTTGATAGATGATAATAAGGTTGTATTTGGAGGAGAAAATTCACCAGAAAAGCTGAAAATCGGTCCTACAGTAATGGATAACGTCTCTTGGGACGACGCTGTTATGCAAGAAGAAATTTTTGGTCCTATATTACCGATTCTTACATTTGATACATATGAGGAGCTTTATTCCTTATTTGCTAATAAACCAAAACCACTTGCACTCTATATTTTTTCTGAGAATAAAAAACATATAGACGAAACTATTGAGCGTTGTGCATTCGGTGGAGGCTGCATAAACGATACGATTATGCAGATTGCTATCAATAGCTTTGGCTTTGGTGGCGTAGGCGAAAGTGGTATGGGTAGCTACCATGGCAGAGCAGGTTTTAATGCTTTTTCACACAAAAAGAGCATTCATAAAAAAGTATCATGGTTTGATTTTCCTGTAAGATATTCACCGCACAATAAAATTTTCAAAGCTATTTCTCATCTTTATTTAAGATAAAGATAAACACGACTTACTTTTGTAAGTCGTGTTTTTTATTAAAAGAATTTGTATATTTCGTCGTAATTGTTTATGTAGTAATCGCAGTATTTTTTTATTTCTTCGGGATCTTCAGGTTCTGATACATCATTAATACCAACAACATTATAACCGGCTTTTTTTGCGGTTTTTATTGCATAAAATGCATCTTCAAAAACGAATGTTGTCTTTTTAGGTGTTCCTAAATGTTCTAAAGATTTGTCGTATATAACTGCTGTGTCTTTTCCTGCGCCAACGCCGTTACAGGTGTATATTTCAGAGAAATAGTGGAGCAAACCGTTTCTTTCAAGCGCTTTTTCAACCATATATTTATCTGTTGCTGTAGCAACACACATTTTTACACCTTTGTTTTTAAGATATTCAAGAAACTCCTGTATGCCGTCTTTTTTTATTACTTCATTAAAATAGAAGCCCTCAACAAGCATATTTATATCATTAATTATGCTTTCGATTGTTGCTGTGTTATCAAAATGATCAATATAATATTCTGCAGCTTGTTGCAAGCTCATTTGTGTGAATTGCTTATCTGCGCCTGCAGGAACCTTAATGTTTTTCATTTCAAGAAATTTATAGCCAATATCATTCCATATGAACATAGAGTCGAGTATTGTTCCGTCAAGGTCAAATATCGCTCCTTCGATTGTATTTAAAGATTTGTAGTCGCTCATTTTTATACCTCATTTATTTTCTTTTATAATTATTAAACCAGTTCCGTTATGTACTGTTATTTCTGCCTGATTACCGATAAATTCATTGCTTACACCTAACGGATAACTTTGTGTTAAAGTGTGATTCTCAAGCTCGTATAAAAGCCCTTTTATTGAAACGCAAGCGCTCTCGGAATAGGAAAAAACAGATACTATACCATTTAAGCTTTCAGGAAAAGATACACCTTCATTTTTTATTAGCATCAGTGAAGTTTTTCCGTCATAAAATATTGCGTTTCCTCCAAGTTGTTTTACATATGAACATGCTTGAATGGATGCAATCGTGTGATCAAAACGTTCTCCACCGATGCAACCGAATATCCTGAAATTTCTGAAACCATTATCAAATCCTGTTTTAATTGCTAATAAAAGGTCTGTATCATCTTTCATAACAGGATGTTTAATAACGTTTTCTCCTGTAGGAATATATTCTAATGAATCAAAATCACCAACAATGTAATTCGGTTTCAAACCGAATTTTTCTGCGTTTAATATACCCTTGTCTGCGGCAATTATAAAATCGTTGTCATCAGGATGAAAACCAAATTCGTTAACATCTAACGAACCAAAAATATAACAAACATTCATTTGAAATCACCATTAACTTGTAATGCTATAATAATACAAAAAAATATTGATAAAATCAATAGAAAAAGCATCGTAATTACGATGCTTTGAAGTTCAGAATATTCCGTATGTAACAAAAGACATTATAAGCCCTGCGACAAATACACCAATTGCAATAATTGGTAAACATTTTTTAAAACGCAAATCCATAAGAGCAGCAATTAAAGCGCCTGTCCAACCGCCTGTACCTGGAAGGGGAATTGCAACAAATAAAAGAAGTCCCCATTCTTTGTATTTAACCATTGTGTCTTGTTTTTTAGATGCTCTTTTTTCCATTTTATCAACAATTTTCGAAAGAGCTTTTGATTTCTTCATTAGAGAAAAAATCTTTCTTATGAAGAGAAGAATGAATGGGATTGGTATCATATTGCCAATGAAGCAAACAAGGAATGCCTGAATAAAAGGTACCCCTAAAATAAATGCGGCTATCATACCGCCTCTGAGCTCTAATACAGGGAAAAGAGAAATAATAAAAGGGATGAGTGCTGTGGGGATATTATTGCTTTCTAAAAAGCTGACAAAAACCTCAACTATCTCGTTAACCATTTTGTACCTCGCTGATATATTTATTTTCAATCAGAAATTCGTGCGCTTCTTTAAGGATTGCTTTATCATTTTCAAATTTAAGATATTTATATGCGCCGTCAAAAGGAAGCCATATATAATCTTCAATTTCTTCTTGTTGGATTTTTGTTTGTTCATCCTTGGTGGTTCCGGTAAAGATATGAACAGTTTTTTGAATTTTATTCTGAATTGTATATTGTGATTTACTTATAAAACCCGGGAAAATTTCAAGATGAATTCCTGTTTCCTCAAGAACTTCACGTTTTGCGGTCTGTTTCAGGGTTTCGCCATCTTCAACATGACCTTTTGGAAAGCTCCAATTAGAACTTCTTCTGTTTTTAATTAGTAAAAATCTTGTTATTCCGCCAATATTTCTGTATACGACAGCGCCACAGGATTTTTCATAGTAGCAATCCAGAGAAAAAGCTCGTCCATTTGTAATAAAGGAAATTGCTCTGCGTATTTCCCAATCAATATACCTTTTAGATTTTGGTGCGGCAATAAGCTTTTGTTCTCCGTTATCACGGAAACGCAAAATGGCAATAACTCTGCCATCAAAATGTTTAACGGGATTGTCGATACCTAAAATTAAAACACCACTGACAGGTGATGATGCACGGAATTTACCTATTGGTGTGCCGTGGTTGAGTTTGTAGGTATCTCCGTTGGGCATCGGTGATCCTACCGCGTCGGTAATCGATACCCTTATTAATTTACCTAACATTTAAGTTAACCTCACGAAAAATAGAAAATCTAAAGGGTATTATATACCTTCTATCAATATCTTTCAATAGAATTATTTCTTATTACAAGAAAAAATTGGAATAAAATTTGATTTAAAATGGTACAAGTTGCATATAAAACATGAGTTCATAACGAAAATTAAGTTGAAACATTTATTTTCCTATGCTAAAATCAAAAACAAGGAGTGATATGATGAGAAAATTTCTTTCTTTACTTGTTTCTTTTATTTTGATTTTGAGTTGTTGTAGTGTTTTAGGCAATGCAGCATATGAAGAATCTCTTGCTTTTGATACATATATTTCGGATTCAGTTGTTTTTGATATTAAAGGTGAAAAACTTTCCTCGAGCTCACAGCCTTATTACTACCACTTTGATATTGATAATTTTGAGTTTGGTTATTGTTGCTATGATTTCCTTGATTCAGCACAGAAGATTTTGTATGATGCAATTATTCAAAACGTTGGAAAAAGATCTTTTACTGTTACATTTCCTAACAATGTGTTTGCGGAAAGTAATTTAAATGATAATTATCTTACAGTTATAATGGATGCAGTCTGTGCGGATCGTCCGGATATTTTTTACTATGCAGGCTATGGTATTACGGGTGGTTATTATTATCCTGGAAGCAAATATATAAAGACCCTGAATTATCAGGTAGGTGTATTTGATAATGTATCTCAATATGATACTGATTATTATACAGATTCAAATCTTCCGGAATATTATAGTGCTCTTATGGCGAAAATACCTCAGGTACCTGTTGATTTGAGTAACAGATATAATTTTATAAAATCTGTTCACGATTATCTTGCTGATACTGTGTATTATCCTGATTTGAATTCATCTGACTATAAAATGAGTGCTCATGATGCTTATGGCGCTCTTATTGAGGGCAGAGCTGTTTGTCAGGGTTATTCTGACGCTATTAAATTATTGTGCGATTATTATAACATTCCATGCGTATGTATTTCTGGTAAAACCGATACAGGCGGAGGACATATGTGGAATGCGGTGCAAATGGATGATGGAAAATGGTATTTTATTGACTGTACGTGGGATGATCAAGGTAATAAAGGTACATTTTATGATTTCTTTTTGACTGGTTCAGAAACGACATCAAGCTATGGTTTCGGTGGTAAAAAATTTAGTGCAGAACATATCAACGATGATAATCTTGCGATGCCGCTTCCTAGATTAGCTTATTCCAGCACGGCGTATGAACGTAATCAGAATCATAACACATTGTTTGGCGCAACATATAATTCTGCAGCCGATTTTGATGATAATTATTTATATCTTTCTGCTTTTGATGCAGGTAAATCTAATATTTATTTCAACGGCATTAACATACCTGTAAATGATTTCGCTAATAATGTGAAATTTAATGCTAAGAGTGGTTTGAATTCTGGTTTAGAAGAATGGATTATAATACTTTTAGGCGACCTTAATTCTGATGATATTTGCGATGAAATGGATTATTCTGTTTCAATAAATCTTTGGAAGACAACAGATAATGTTATTGATACTACAGAGGAGCGTTCCTGTGATGTTAATCTTGATGGTGTAATAGATGCTCTTGATTTAGCTATAATTGCTCGCGCAAGCACTGGTGCTAATACAAACATTGTTTTGGAATAATTATACATAATGATAAACCCCGTTGGATTTGACCAACGGGGTTTGATTGATTTTATAAGTTTGAAAAGATTTCTTTCATTTCTGCTGCTCTTCCGCAAGTCATAGGACCTTCGGTACATTTATCAACAAAACAACTTGGTCCATAGAAAGAAAATACTGTTTTATCAGCTTCTCTTAATTTTCTGAGCATTTCAACGGCAAATTCCTGGATTTCCCATTGTGCTCTTGTGCAGGAGCGAAGCTTCATAAACAAGAGGAGCTCTCTACCATTAATTGTAGTAACAATATCAACAGTGTTACCGCTGAGCTGAATATATGCGCAAAGCTCTTCGCTGATTCCTGCATTTTTGAATTCATCGTAAAGTTCTGCAGTTTTAGTAAATGCCTGACAAAATCTTTCTTTGAGTTCTGTTTTCTCGGCGATAGTAGGTGGAAGAATGTGGCGTCTTCTATCTGTAAGAGTAAGTGAAGGGATGCCGATTGACTGCATTCTATGTCTTGCAAAGTGTGTAAGACAAGAAAGAGAAACATTATTTATTCTGAATGTGAATGTTGCAGCTTCAAGAGCTCTCTGACGTTTTGATGAGATAACCTCTTTAATAATGTTTGAACACTTTTTTTCGTCAGAAATAATTTCTTCTATCTGAGCAGTAGGGATGTTTGTGTTCTCGATTAAAGCGAATTTAGCGATTGCTTTCGAAGCATCAGGAGTGTAGCTGAGAAGCTCAATAGGTGCTTCTTTTTCAATAAGCTCTTTTTTGGCTTTATAGTTGAATTGAGGAACATCTTTTCTATTAGGACGACGATTTTCAAAGTCTGTAAAAATACCGGGCGTCATTTGTTTGGCCTGTTCGAGAAGGCTTTCGCCCAAAGCTTTAAGTTCAGGAAATTCGCTACCTCTACCGAAAATCATAGCATAAAGCATATTGATTAACTCTCTTGCGTTTAACGTGCAGTAGAAGTTGCTATATAAAGAATATGGGAGAAGGAACCGCGCATCTTCTTTAGGGATTCCGGCATCAATGAATGCTTCATACTCTTTGTAAAGGTAGTCCATATGCTGTATGTATTTATCATGGATTGCTTTTGATTCAAAATGAGGAACATAATATCCTAATTTTGCGAAATCAACATATCTTCTTGATTTAACAGTAAAAGAAGCGAGACGAAATTCAATTACGAATTGCTCAACAAGCACTGATACATTCTGAAAAGCAAGGTTGAAAACGGTGTGTTCAACAGTTGATGTATGACCTGAGCGAGTAACTTTCGAAATAAGATTGGCGTTTTTCTGCGCATCCTTTGATAAATCGAGGATTTCAAGGGCTGTACCGGGCTGTGTTGAAATCCTACCTGATGCTGCAGGAATCTTTTCGCCTGTATCAGTCATGCCAATAATAATAGCTTTTGAATTTGTGTTAAACTCAGTATTCATATAAAGCCTCCACTATTAAATCTATAGTTGTTTTATATGTTATCACATATAGAGAAATAATTCAAGATAAAAGTTTCTTACCACAAAATATTGTGTTTTGATAATAAAATAATTACATTATATATCTTGAAAAAACAGTATAATTATGATATGATAATAGCAATTATGGGTGAGTATTACTTTTTGACGGAAATTCATCTAAAAGGAGGAAAATTTAATGGCAATAATTAAGAAAGAGGCTTACTTTAATTCTTCTACCGGTGTTAATAAAATTCGTACTCTCATCTGGTCAGATAATGAGGTTGCGCCAATTGCTGTGTTGCAAATTTCTCATGGCGTTTGTGAGCATATTGAAAGATATGAAGATTTTGCAATTTTCCTTGCTTCTAAGGGTTTTGTTGTTTGTGGTAACGACCATATAGGTCATGGTAAATCTGTTGATTATGAAGAAGACTTAGGCTTTACCGCAGAAAAAGATGGTTATCGTCGTTTTGTTGATGATATGCATATTCTTTATTCAATTATGCACAGACGTTATCCGGAGCTTCCTTACTTTATGTTTGGCCACAGTATGGGTTCTCTTTGTGCAAGAGTGTATGCGAGTACATTTGGCTCAGAGCTTGCTGGTCTTATTATTTGTGGTACTGCTCAGGTTCCGCTTGACCTTAACTTCTTTATTGATATTCTTGATAAAGTTGTTGCAAAGGTTGGTCCTCGTACTGTTAATAAGCCGATGGCTTCAATGCTCAACAAGTTTTCTTCTCTTTCAATCAGCGACAGAACATCCGACCTTGATTGGTTGAGCATCAATAAAGAAAATGTTCAGAAGTATATTGCTGATCCTCTTTGTGGTCAAGCTCTTTCTCTTGCAGGTATAAGAGACCTGGCTTCAATCGGGATATTGGCCAGCGATAAAATGTGGGCTTCTAGCGTGCCTTTTGATTTGCCAATAATGATAATTTCAGGTGCACTTGACCCTGTTGGCATGAATGGTAAAGGTCCCATTGCCTGTGCTGATTCATTAACAGAAGCAGGTCATGACCCTCTTGTTATTATTTATCCTTGCTGCCGTCATGAAATTCTTAACGAAGATTGCAAAGAAAAAGTTTATTATGATATTTTAGGCTTCCTTACAGATGCCTTGAATTAATTGGTGTTAGATTTGAAGAAAGATTATTTTGTTAGTAATGAAGAATTGAAAATTCAGAAAGAGTATTCAGATAAAGTTCATGCTATATTATCTGCTCGTTTTTCAGAGCGTGCTCCCAAGGCTTATATTCACACCTACGGATGCCAGGGTAACGTTGCTGATAGCGAGCATATAAAGGGTATGCTTGTTGAAATGGGTTATGAGCTTTCTGATGATATTAATCAGGCAGACTTTATTCTTTACAATACATGTGCAATACGTGAACACGCAGAAGATAGAGTTTTTGGTAATGTTGGTGCAATAAAAAAGCTTAAAAAAGCAAATTCTGATTTAATAATTGCTCTTTGTGGTTGTATGATGCAACAAAAGCATATTGCCGATAAAATCAAAAATAGTTATCCTTTTGTTAATCTTGTTTTCGGCACTCATGTTACTCATAAAATGCCTGAACTTATTTACACTTTGTTTAAGAACAAAAAAAGAATTTTTTGTATTGAAGAAAGTGACGGGGTTATTGCTGAGGGTCTTCCTTCTTCAAGAGATAGCGGCGAAAACGCATGGCTTCCGATTATGTATGGTTGCAATAATTTCTGCTCGTACTGCATAGTGCCCCATGTAAGGGGAAGGGAGCGAAGCAGAGAGCCTGATATTATTGTTGATGAAGCAAAAATCCTTATTAACGAAGGTTACAAAAAAATAACTCTACTTGGTCAGAATGTCAACTCATATGGCAAGGGTTGCGATTTTGGCGTTAATTTTGCAGAGCTTGTACGCAGAATAGATGCAATTGAAGGGGAATTTGAATTTGATTTTATGACATCTCATCCAAGAGATTGTAGCTTTGAGTTAATCGATGTTCTTTCTGAGAGTAAGCATTTCTGTGGTCATCTTCATTTACCTGTTCAGTCTGGTAATAACCGAATTTTGAAAGAAATGAACAGGCATTACACAAGAGAAAAATATCTTGAACTTGTTGATTATACAAAAAAGAAAATACCGGGTGTTGATTTAACAACAGATATAATCGTTGGTTTCCCCGGTGAAACATACGAAGAGTTTCTTGACACTGTATCTCTTGTTAAAGAGGTTAAATACGGCTCAATGTTCACTTTTATATACTCTGCGAGAAAAGGGACACCAGCCGCTTCAATGCCTGATCCATTTACAAAAGCCGAAAAAACAAAATGGTTTATGGAGCTTTTGAAGGTTCAGGAGGAAATACAAAACAGTTAACAATTTTCATTGTTGAAATTAAAATATATATTCAAAAAAGGAGTACACAAAATGACAGTTATTGAACTTACAAGACAGCTTGGTGCTGCAATTCAGGAGGATCCTCGTTACAAAGAATACGAGGCAGCAAGAAAAACAAATGAAGCAGACGAAGAACTCAACAACCTTATTGGTAAAATTAATCTTATTCAGCTCAACTACCAGCAGGAAGCAGGTAAGGGCGAAGAAGCGGATGCTGCTAAAATGGAAGAGTTTGCAAAAGAGTTTGAAGAAGCATACCGTGAAATTATGCTCAATGGTAATATGGTTAAGTTTGAAGCAGCAAAAACAGCTGTTGATGATATGATGAACGAGATTATGGGTATTCTTGCTCTTTGCATTGATGGTCAGGATCCTGCAACATGTACACCTGCTGAAGAGCATCATTGCAGCGGTAGCTGCGACAGCTGCGGCGGTTGCCACTAATTATAATTTTTAAAATAACAACATTTAGGTGCTGATGAAAAATGGCTAAGCTTTCTCCCATGATGGAGCAATATTTTCAAATTAAACAAAATTATCCGGAAACTCTTCTGTTTTTCCGTTTGGGTGATTTCTACGAAATGTTCTTTGATGATGCAAAAATTGCATCTAAAGAACTTGAACTTGTTCTTACCGGAAGAGATTGCGGTCAGGAGGAGCGCGCACCAATGTGCGGCGTTCCTTTCCATAGCGCCGAATCTTATATTGCAAAGCTTGTTAGCCGCGGTTATAAGGTTGCGATTTGTGAGCAGGTTGAAGATCCTGCTACTGCAAAAGGTATTGTTAAAAGAGATGTTGTGAGAATTGTTACTCCCGGTACTGTTATTGAGAGTAATATGCTTGACGAAAGCAAAAATAATTACCTTGCATCTGTGTTCATTACAGATAAAGGTTGCGGTATGAGCTTTATTGATATTTCCACCGGTGAGGTGCATCTTGATTCTGTTTCTGAAGCTGAAACAATCAATCATGTTCTCAACAGACTAGGTACATATTCACCAAGCGAGGTAATACTTAATAAATATGCCGCATCAGTAAAATCTGTTGCCGATTTTATAAAAAACAGATTAGCTGTTGATTTTCAGATTGTTACAGAGAAAAACTACGATATTGATGAACTGAAATCAGAAATTTTCAGCCATATTCAGAATAATGAAGAAAAAATTGATGAATTCAACAAAAATGAAGCTTTACTTTATTCGTTTGGTGTTGCTCTTCTTTATCTTAAAGGCGTTCAGAAAAACAATCTCGAAAACATTAACGATGTTGATTTTTATAACGAAAAAAGCTTCCTTACTCTTGATTTGACAGCAAGACGAAACCTTGAACTTACTGAAACTCAAATCAGGCGTGAAAAAAGAGGTAGTCTTCTTTGGGTGCTTGATCATACTAAAACCGCTATGGGTAAACGTCTTATGCGTTCCTGGGTTGAGCAACCGCTAATTAATTATTCTTCTATTGTTTTAAGGCAAAATGCTGTTGAAGAACTTACATCTGATACAATTCTTCTTGATTCTTTAATGGAGCATCTTTCAGAAATGTTTGACCTCGAAAGAATTATGACAAGGATTGTTTATGGTTCTGCAAATGCCAAGGAGCTTAAAACCCTTAGTCTTACGATTAATCAGCTTCAGAACATTAAAGGTTCTTTATCTCAGGCTGAATCAAAGATGCTTTCAGGTATTTTTGATGATATTGATTTGCTTGAAGATGTTAATAGCCTTATTTCTGATTCTATTTGCGATGAGCCACCGCTTACAGTACGTGAGGGCGGTATGATTCGTGATGGATATAATGCTGAACTTGATTCTCTTCGTGATATTGTCAATAACGGTAAAGGTTATCTCACCGCTGTTGAACAGTCAGAACAGGAGAAAACAGGTATTAAAAAACTTAAAATCGGATATAACAGGGTATTTGGTTACTATATTGAGGTTACAAACTCATTTAAAGAACTTGTACCCGAACATTATATAAGAAAACAGACTCTTTCAAATTGCGAAAGATATATTACTCAGGAGCTTAAAGAGCTTGAGTCAAAAGTTCTTGGTGCTCAGGAGAGGATTGTTCGTCTGGAATTTGAATTATTTTCTGCAGTCAGAGAGCAAATTGCTTCTCAGCTCGAAAGAGTAAGAAAAACCGCAAGAGCTGTAGCTAACCTTGATGCTCTTTGTTCTCTTGCATACACTGCAGTTCATAATAACTATACTAGACCTGTTGTTGATACATCAGATGAAATTATTATTGAGAACGGTAGACATCCTGTTGTTGAATTAATGATTAATGGTGCACCTTTTGTTCCAAATGATACTCAGCTTGATTGCGAAAAAAATAGAATCGCAATTATAACAGGTCCTAATATGGCAGGTAAATCTACTTATATGCGTCAGGTTGCTGTAATTGTACTTATGGCGCAAATCGGTAGCTTTGTTCCTGCAGACAGTGCCAAAATAGGTATTGTTGACCGTATTTTCACCCGTGTTGGTGCATCTGATGACCTTTCTGCAGGTCAGTCAACCTTTATGCTTGAAATGTCCGAGGTTGCGGATATTCTTAATAACGCTACATCAAAGAGTCTTATTGTTTTTGATGAAATTGGCAGAGGCACTTCAACATATGACGGTATGAGTATTGCGCGTGCAGTGCTTGAATATACTGCAGATAAAAAGAAAATTGGAGCAAAAACATTATTTGCTACACACTATCATGAATTAACTGAGCTTGAAAACACTGTTGATGGTGTAAATAACTACAATACATCCGTTAAGAAACGCGGAGATGATATTACATTCCTCAGAAGAATTGTAAAGGGTGCTGCTGACGGAAGTTATGGTGTTGAGGTTGCTAAACTTGCCGGCGTTCCCAAAGCAGTTGTTGAAAACGCTAAAAAGATTCTTAAATCACTTGAAGGACAAGCACCTGTTAATGTTGTGAAGCATGTGAGTGCTGAACCTGATGTTGAAGATGAGCTTCAGCTTTCATTTACTTCAGGCGCAAAAGAAAGCTTAGTTGAAAAGCTTAAAACTATTGATGTAAATACTCTTACACCTATTGAAGCTATGCAGGTTCTGTATGAGCTTCAGAAAGATGCTAAATCATTATAATTAAAAGAAAGGAGAGTGTTCAGATGCCTCGTATAAATGTTTTACCTAAAAATATTGCAGATCTTATCGCTGCGGGTGAGGTTGTTGAACGCCCTTCTTCTGTTATTAAAGAGTTCGTTGAAAACTCTATTGATGCCGGAGCTAAAAAAGTAACCGTCGAAATTCAAAACGGTGGTAAAACTTACATGAGAGTTACCGACGATGGTTGTGGAATTGAACGTGATGATGTAAAAAAAGCATTTATAAGCCACGCAACAAGCAAAATATCAAGCGTTTCTGACCTTGATGCTATTTCTACTTTAGGTTTCCGTGGTGAAGCTCTTGCTTCTGTTTGTGCAGTTTCAAAAGTTGAACTTATGACTGCTACTGCTGACGCAGATGTCGGAACACGATATGTTATTGAGGGTGGCGAGGAGAAACTTATTGATGATGCAGGTTCTCCTAAAGGCACAACAATTGTTGTAAGAGATTTGTTTTATAATATTCCTGCACGTCTTAAATTCCTTAAAAAGGATGTTCAAGAGGGTAACTATATAGCTACTGTACTTGAAAAAATTGCTCTTTCTAACCCGGGCGTTTCATTTAAATTTATTCGTGATGGAAAAATTGTTTTCCAGACACCTGGTGATAATGACTTAAAATCTGCTATTTATGCCGTTTTTGGCAAGGAGTTTACATCCCAACTTCTTCCTGCTGAATGTGAAATGAATGGTATAAAGGTTTACGGTTTTGTTACAAAACCAACCGCCGGCAGAGCGAGCCGTTCGATGCAGATGTTTTTTGTTAATCATCGTTACGTTAAAAGCGTTGTATTTTTAAGTGCGTTAGAGGCAGCATATAAAAATTCAATTATGGTTGGTAAGTATCCCGCGTGCGTTTTATTTGTTGATATGCCTTATGAAGCAGTTGATGTAAATGTTCATCCTGCTAAAACTGAAGTAAGATTTTTTGAAGAAAAAAAGGTGTTTGATTCTGTATATAATTGCGCATTAGGCGCTATTACTGCTGATAAATCACGTGTTCAGGCAACCTTTTCAACGGGCAAAGCCTTTATTGAACAACCTGTAAAAGCAGAACAGCTTAAAATTAATGATGTTGTTCAGAAAACTGTTGTTGATATACCAAAGCAGGAACCGAATTTTGAAAAAAAAGCGCCTGAGCGCAGTTTCATTATAAAAGAGTTTGGTAAGCCTGTTTCAAACGAAGACTTTGTTGTGAAGTCTCCCGAAAAGGATGAGAAACAACTTGATTTTCTTAAGGATGAATATATGAAACCTGTTGTTGAGGTTTTTAAGCCATCCAAAATTGAAATAAATACTAATACAAACATTGATAAAACAGTTGTTGTTTCAAAAACTGAAATAAAAAGAGAAGAGAAAATTGATCTTTCAATTAAATCAATAGAAAATACATCAGTTAAACAAGCTGAGATTGTTGAAGAACAGATTTCTTCTGCGCAGGATTACAAGTATATAGGTGAAGCATTTAATACGTACCTTATAGCCCAACTTGAAGGTAAACTCGTACTTATTGATAAGCACGCTGCTCATGAGCGAATCCTGTTTGAAAAATTAAAAAATCAAGGTGTAGGCGAATCGCAGATGATGCTTTTGCCTGTAACAGTAACGCTTTCGGCGGACGAATATTCCGCGGTTATGGATAATCTTGATTTACTACAAAATGCGGGGTACGATATTTCTGATTTTGGCGACAGAACAGTAAAACTCAGTGCTTGTCCTCCGCAACTTATTGATGAAAATCTTGGGGAAATTGTGCGAGAGGTTGCAGGTTATCTTGCTTGTAACATTAAAACTCTTTTGCCTGAAAAATTGGATTGGATTTATCATTCTATGGCATGCAGAGCTGCGATAAAAGCAGGAAATTTTACTTCTGATTATGAAGCTGAAAAATTTGTTGGTCAAATTCTTTCAGATGATAATATTCGTTATTGTCCTCACGGCAGACCTGTTTTGATTGAATTAACCCAAAAAGAACTTGAAAAACAGTTTAAAAGAACTATTTAGGATGAAAAAAATTGAGTAAGAAAGCAATTGTTGTTGTTGGTCCAACAGCATCCGGTAAAACATCTCTGGGTGTATATATTTGCAAAAAATTCGGTGGTGAAGTTATTTCCTGCGATTCTATGCAGATATATAAGGGTATGGATATTTCTACAGCGAAGCCAACACCTGAAGAAACAGAGGGAATAAAACATCATTTAATTGATTTTTTACCTCTTAATCAAAGTTATAGCGTTTCAGATTACTGTTCTGATGCGCAAAAGGCTTTTGATGATGTCGTTTCAAGAGGAAAACTACCTGTTTTTGTTGGTGGTACAGGTTTATATATTGATTCTTTTTTATCTAATACAAAATTTCTTGATAATGCTTCATCCAACGAAATCAGACAAGCTTTACAAAATGAGCTTAACGAAAAGGGCATTGAAAAACTGTATAGCGAACTTTCATATATTGACCCTGATGCAGCCAGCAAAATACACCCTAATAACACTAAAAGGGTTCTGAGGGCTTTGGAAGTTTACAGAGCAACAGGACTTACAATCAGTCAACAAGAGGCTTTATCCCATAACGAGGAATCTGAGATTGTGCCTTTGTATATAGGGATAACTTATAAAGACCGCGAGAATCTTTACAATAGAATCAATAAACGCGTTGATATCATGCTTGAAAACGGGTTGCTTGATGAGGCAAAGGCGTTGTTTTCATCTGATGCTTCAAGCACTGCAGTCGCTTCAATTGGTTGTAAAGAAATTAAACCATATTTAGATGGTGAAAAAACATTGGATGAGTGCGTTGAAAAACTTAAAATGAGCACTCGCAGATACGCTAAAAGACAACTGACCTGGTTCAGACGTAACGAAAATATAAATTGGGTATATCCTGATACCTGTAGTCAGCAAGAACTTTATGATTGTGTTGATAAACTTATAATTAATTACTTGGAAGGTGAATGATTTGAAAAAGACAGGCTTTAATTTGAAAATTCTTGCTATAGTCCTTTCTGCTTGTCTTGTAGTAATGTATGTAGTTTACCAATTTGTTCTCTTTTCCAAGGCAGATATGGAAACCCAACCTGCTCTAAAGGAGACGGTATATACAACTATTGAAACAAAAGGCTTTGTTGTAAGAGATGAGAGTTTTGTGCTTAACAACGCAAAAGGTACAACTGTCTCGTTTGCCAAAAATGGTGAAAGAGTTGCCGCAGGTGATACAGTTTCAATAATATTTAATTCAAGTGAAGATGCATCGTCATACCTGAAAATTAGTCAACTTGAAAAAAGCATAGCCCACTATGAAGAGCTATCAGGTCAGGCAAATTTCCAGTCAGTTAATATCAATTCCCTTAATTCAAAAATCAATAATGAATTAGTTGAGTTTTTAGAATGTCGTGATTCTTTTAATCAAAAAGACGCTGTTGCTTCTGCTGAAATTTTACGAGATACTTTAACAGGTAAACAAATTGCAATTGGTACTGCTCTTGATTTTTCAGAAAAACTTGCCAACCTAAAAAATGAACTTTCTGCACTTCAACAGCAGAAATATTCATATACAGAAATCAAAAGTGATAGCGCAGGTTATTATATAAATGGTTCTGATGGTTTTGAAAATGCTGTTAATTTTTCTGCGATAGATGAACTTAAAGCAGAAGATATAGAAAAAACACTTAAAGCAAAACCTCAAACACCAGCGGGAAATGTTGTTGGGCGAATCGTTAGTTCGTTCCAATGGTACATTGTTTGTAATGTTCCAACAAAAGAAACAGTAAGCCTTACTGTTAACGATACCTTGTATGTTAATATTCCCTATGAAGGAATTGAGAAACTTCCTGTAACACTTTATAAAGTAGGCGAGAGAAGCGGTGATTCAACAATGCTTATTCTTTCCTGCAACGTTATGAATGACGCCTTAGCTGATTTAAGAATCGAGGATATTCAGATTATCACAGAAGAATATTCAGGATATAAAATCAGTAACTCCGCAATAAGAACTGTTGACGGAGTTAAAGGTGTTTATGTCGTGCGAGGTAATCTTCTTGGTTTCAGAAAGATTCATATAGTTCATTCTGAAGAAACGTTTACTATTGTTGACAATCCCGATGGTGAGTCTGATTATATCAGGCAGTATGATCAGGTTGTTACAAAGGGGGTTGAGTTGTATGACAATAAACTTATCTGATAACGATAAATTCCGTACTATAAGCGATAATCTGAAATATATAAAAAACGAAATCGCTGATGCAGCATTTAAGTCAGGCCGAAGTGCTGATGATGTTCGTCTTATGGCGGTTACTAAAACAGTTTCGGTAGAATATATTAACTATGCTATTGAGCATTGTGGAATTGAGCTTATCGGTGAAAATAAAGTTCAGGAATATCTTTCTAAAAAAGATTCACTTTCTCTTGATGGTGTGGAAAAGCATTTGATTGGACATTTGCAGACCAACAAGGTGAAAAAAATCATTAAAGAAGTTGATATGATTCAATCTGTTGACAGTTTAAAAGTAGCTCAAAGTATTTCAAATGAAGCACAAAAATCCGATATTATAGCAAATGTATTGTTAGAGATTAATATTGGAGATGAAGATAGTAAAACAGGCTTTGACAAGATTGCATTTGAAGAATCCTTAACTCAGATTTCTTTATTGCCGAATCTTAAAGTCAAAGGACTTATGACTATTCCGCCAATATGCGAAAATACGTTAGAATTAGAAAAATAC
>CAJGCL010000014.1 GCA_904501675.1 Clostridiaceae bacterium | reverse complement strand
ATTAATTTTCAATTTGTAGAGGTAATATTATGAAAAAAACTGTCTTGAAAATTATATTGATTATAATTGCTGTTTTGTTCGTAATTGGTATAGTTTTTGGCATCATTCTTCACAACAATAAAATAAATGCTTCAAATACTAAGGAAACCGATGAATATTACATAAATGGTGAAAATGAGCTTTTGTGTTTTGGTGTAGAGGGTGATGATAACCTTTTTGAACCTAACGAAAAAATTAATGTTGTTCTCGAGTGTCGTGATGAAGGTTTGAATGGCACTAAGGCGAGAGTTTCAATTACAAGTGAGCAAACAGGCTTCAATAAATGGGGTTATGTTACATTTGATTATAATTCGCCTTACAGCATTTTAAGCTTTACTTCAGAGAAAAACGGTATTTTCACCATTAAGATTAAACAATTCGGTGAAGAGGAACACATTTTTACCGTTGGAGTTCTTCCAAAAAATGAGCAGGCGAGTGATGATTTTTACTATGGCATTCAGCCATATATCACACGCGCATATACCTGGGGTGAAGGCTTTTGTATTCCGGGGTATAATGCAGAAGAATCCGTTAATAAAATTCTCGACGTGGCAGAATATCTTGGTGCTAACCTTGTACGTGAAGACAGTGTAGGCTGGGGTGCAATGCAGAGTGAGCCATACGGAGATATGATTTATTCGGTTCAGGATTACCTTGTAAAACAGGTTAACGACCGCAATATGAAATATAACTGGCTTCTCGGTTACAATGCAGGGGAGTGGTCAACTGCCACAAAATATAAAAAGAATTATGATGAATCAATCAGTTGGACTTATCCGCCTGATATAAAGCTCTGGAATGATTTTACAACTAAAGTTGCTGATCATTATGCAGATAATACGGATATTCTGTGGGAAATATGGAATGAGCCTAACTTGTTTTTCTTTGCAGGAACATCAGAAGAATATTTTGAACTTCTTGAAAGCACCGCAAAAACATTAAAATCAAAGAATAAATTGGCTTTCGTTTATTCGGGCGGTCTTGCAACAGCAGAGAAAGAAACCAATTCAGAATATTATGAGAAATCCGCAGAGCTTATAAATAAAGGCTTGCTTGATACCTTCGGTTATCACAATCATGACGGACTTGATAATTACTTTGACTATATGGCTCAGATGCTCGGTCTTACAATCAAAGCAGGTCTTAAAGACGGTGGATTCAATAGCGAAAGCGGTGTTGGTGGTGCAGATGCATCAACAATTGCCTGCAAAGCTCTTTACACCCGTTCAACAGGAGCAAAGGGTTATGTTTCCTTTACATTCAGAAAAACTGTTACACCTGAAAATGATATAAATGACTTTGCGTTTTTCAACGAATATCTGCAACCAACCGAAACTGTTATTTCTTATGCGACAGTTATACGTTTCCTCGGCAATGCAGAGTTTGTTAAGAATATTTCAAACGAAAAAGACCTTGTAATTGATGAATATACTAAAAACGGAAGCAAAATCGAAGTGTACTACAGCCTTGGTGAAAAGAACAAAATTCCTTCACCTAAAGGTGAATATATAGCTTATGATATGTACGGAAATCCCATTGAAATCGGTGAAAAAATAACAGTAAGCAATTCACCAATTTATATTGTTTATTGATTTACTTTGGTGGTATAATCATTTCAATTAACTTGAATTTTACGGTCAAATTTCACTCTACCAACGGTTTATTTCTCCTCACTAAACCAATGGTAGGTGTATTTTCTCAACTGAATTATCTATACTGAATGTTAAAGGAGGTACATTATGGACCAAATTAAAATCGGAAGATTTATTGCTGAACGCAGAAAGAAAGTAGGCTTAACACAGATGCAATTGGCAGAAAAGCTGGACATCACCGATAAAGCTGTATCCAAGTGGGAACGAGGCGTAGCAATGCCCGATACCGCCGTAATGCTTAAACTCTGTGATATTCTTGGCATAAGTGTAAATGAATTATTATGTGGGGAGAAAATTGATATGGAAAATAATAATCAGAAAAATGAACAGCTTTTCCTTGATATGGCGAAGGAATTAGAGCGAAAAAACAAAACAGTATGGACATCTATGTGGATTATTATGGGTGTGAGCGTGCTAGGTTTAATTGGAGGTCTTGCTGTTGCGGCTTTTTTGATACCTGAAGGAATATTGCAGCTCGTAACAATTCTCGGAATTTGCGTTCTGTTTTTGATACCATGCTTCTACGCATTAAAGCTTGAAGTCAGTGTGGGTGCTTACAAGTGCAAAAATTGCGGTCATGAGATAGTGCCTACCTATATGCAGGCACTTAATGCCATGCATATGGGAACCACTCGCTATTTAAAGTGTCCTGAGTGCGGAAAACGCTCCTGGTGCAAAAAAATATTAAAAAAGTGATTATTTGATACGAGCAACAGTAGTTCTTCTTACTGTTGCTTTTTGTTTTATGGGTGGTATAATTATCTCGATAAATAATAATTTGAAAGTGAGGTAACAGTATGATTCCAATACCGGATTATTTAAGACAATTTGCATCAGAAATATCTGAAAAAGGAACTCGCCTTTCGTTCAAGTTGAGATGTTCGTGTGGGTCTGAAGTTTTTGATATATTAGAAAACACCTATACTGATGACGAAAAGGAACTTGTTGAAAAATACGAAGAAAGCATTCCAAACGCCGGAGGGCATACAATTTATGGTGGCTTGGATTCTGATGGAAAACCATACAATTACATTAAAATATTGGGATTATTTAAGAAACGGATAATATTTCCGCAAGCCCCTGTGTTTATGAGGGTTGATGTGATAAAAACGGTTTGTTCGCAATGTCAGCAAGAAATCGTTGTATTTGATAGTAGATACCATGGATATTACGGAATGATATCTGATGATGAAGATGCAAGAAAATATAACCCGTATTTCAAACAAAAAGGGCAAAAATCGCATAGTATTATAGTTGAAATTGAAAACGAGCCATCCTTGGAAGCGTTTAATGAAATAATTGATAAGCAGTGTTCATGTGAGTTTTATTCGAATGCTTTTAATACTATTTCAATATATGCAATAGAAGAGAACGGAAAAAGAAAAATGTTATATGATTTTGAAACTGCTTAATTGATAAATCCCAATTTATTGAGTTTCTCTTCTCATATCAACATTTGACTTTTAGCCTGATTTATGTTATATTAAACCCACAGAAATTCCTGTGAAATTATTTGGCAAGATTTTGGCGAGAAAAAATCTGATAATCAGTATTAAAATAGGCTAAAACCATGTAAAATAGAGACCAAAAACACTCAAAATCACCGTGTGACAAGTAACAGTGATAGAGTGGGAATAATACAATCGGCTACAAATTTAAAGGTACTCTGTAAATCAGAGTACCTTTTTGATTGATATATATTAGCTAGATACTTGAAAGAGTACCTATTGAATAATTTTACAATTGTTTATAATGTTTCTATTAGTTACTGATTTCAAGAGTAAAAACTTATTAATAAAAAACGGTGTATAATTATGAACAATTTAACTTTCAACGAATTTAATAGCTTGGATTTCAAGTTATGTAACGCTAATCCTATAATCAGAAATCCATGGAACAGCTTTGTTATAGCAGACCCAAGCGTTATTACGCCTGATTTTTCTCATGACAAAAAATTTCATTTGTTTTGCCATACTTTTTTCGGTGTACATCACTACGTAAGCAATAACGGAATTAACTTTAAAAAACAAGGTAAGGTTGCAAACCGTGCAATGCGTCCCAATATAAATTATATTGATGGGAAGTACTATTTATTTTATGAACGGACAAGACCTGTTATTCTTAATGCGTTATCACTTATCGGTGTTAAGTGGAAATCTGAGATATATTGCACTGAATCCGTTGATTTGATTAAATGGTCAAAGCCGTATCCTGTTATTAAGAAAACTCGCGAGTATGAAGAATATAATAAAGGTTATGCCATTTCTAATCCGTTTTTAATTAATATAAATGGTAAGAATCGTTTATATTATTCCTGTGGACAGACTTTTATTGAGGATTGCGGCTTCGGTGAGCCTACATACATATCCTTTGCAGAAAGCGATAGTATTTCAACAGGCTATATTTCAAGAAATGAACCAATAATAAAACCTGACAAAGACACAGAGTATCTGAATCTTTGTTCAGGTTGTTTGAAAGTTTATAAATTAAAGGATTGTTATATAGGTCTTCAAAACGGAATATTTGAAAAGAATGGTAAAAGTCATTCTGCGATTATGCTTTTAAAATCCGATGATGGCGTAAACTTTGAATTTGTAAAACCATTTCTTGTTCCACAGATATGTGGTAGCAGTAAATGGATGGCTCAATATGTATACGCTTGTTGCCTTACAAAATACGATAACAAATTCCGTTTGTATTTCAATGCCCGTAACGTTTCAAATAACCTTTTAGGCAGAGAGTGTATCGGAATTTTAGAAAGTCAGGTTTAATGATATGATATATGAATTAAAAAATTGCAGAGATGGTTCAGCTGCGCCTTATAAAACCACTGTTGAAATCAGCGAAAAAGACGATATTCTGACCTTTAAGTTTTTTGCAAAACATACTGATTTTTACTGTCCCTATCATGAATATAACGATATTCACTCTGAAGGAGATGCTTGTGAAGTGTTAATAGGTTCTGACCCCGAAAGAAGATTCTATTACGAAATAGAAGTCAGTCCTGAAAATAAACTTATGTGCGCCCTTATGGAGAACAAAGGTGATGATGAAAACGGTGTTCCACTTTTGAAAATTAATTTCATAGATACACCTTTTGTGGAAAGTAATGTTGTCTGCACAGAAAATTCTTATGAAGCAACAGTAAGCTTTCCAAAAGAGAAAATTTTATCAGGTGATGATGAAATCTATTTTAACGCATATAGATTAGAGACTGATGGGGGAGAAATGGATAAACATTTAATGGCTCTAAACCCTACAATGAAACCAAAGTTTCATAGACCATCACATTTTCTGTGGCTTAAGGATTATTTAAAATAATATTATTTTCATCAACAACATCTCCTACAACCTTTGTATTTATTTCATAAGGTTCATGGAAGGTGTTGTTTTTTATTTGGGCTTCACCAAGATATGAAAGTATTATGCGATGCTTATCTTCAATTGGATGTTTGAACGTGTTTCCTTCTACAACTAATTTGCCATGAACAAATTCAGTTGATTTTTCATCCATAACTTTGGGTGAGTACAATATAACAGGTGCATTTTCATACATTTTTCTGTAGTTGCAACACTCAAGAAGGTTGTTTCTGAAAATAACTTCCGTTGTATAGCCTGATTCAAACCAGAAATTGCAATCATCTTCAAGAAGAAGGGCAGGACCCCATATATTTTTGAAACTATTATTTTCAATAACCACTTTACCACGTGTTGTGCAAAGTATACCTCTACCACAGCTAAGACCGAAATCGCAGTTTTTAACATGTAAATCAGGTGTCCATGTAGCGTTTTCTACAACATCTTTACCCATTACAATATTATCAGGCAGAATTCTATCCAGGTAAAGTCTTATATCAGTATCATTAAGACGCTTGTAATTTAAAACAGTAGCATTTGCGTAGGGTATAAGGGTATCCCACTTAATAAATTCAATGTTATCACCTTTTTTAAAAGCCTGAAAGCCCCAACTCTCGTGGTGTTTAAAACGTACTGTTATTGTGTTTTTTCGTTTGTTTCTTCTTATAATTTGCAAGTGTGTACCGTGCACATTAATAAAATCATCGTGTGCACCACCGGCTTTAATGCCATCTATAGTAATCTGACCTTTACATCCTGAAAACTGGAAGAAATCAGCGGTTGAAGCAGCAGTTCTGCCATCAGCAGGAGTAAAATCACAGTTTTTAAAGGTAACATTTTCGCAAAACTGAGAAACCATACCCAAACCGTGCATAAATTTAATCCGTAGATTTTCAAAACACAGGTTTTTACAACGCTGAAAAAGGCTTCCTGTATGGTCGCGGATAATATTCCTTGACTGAATAACACCACCTGCAGGGAAATGAACGTTTTTGTTCTTTAATTCTACCCGAAGAGTATTATTACCAATATCCTCAATTGAGCTAAACTCCATATCTGCACGACTGAAATCAGCAAAAAGCTTTGTTTCGGGAAGAAGAATTTTAATATGGCGCTTTTTGCCATTATAACTATCCTTCCAGTATGGCTTGCCATCGGTACCTGTTTCGCCATGAAAAATCAATTCTTTGTTTTTTACTTCATATAAACAATCGTCGTTGATTTTTATTTGGCAAATGCCGTTATTGTTAGATAAAACAGTAAATTCAGTCATAGTAGGGCAGGCATAGTCTACAATAAGGTTTTTCACTGTAATATTTTCGCAGTTATCAAATAAAAATGGCGTCATTTTGCCGTGAACAAGGATTGTGGCGCCGTTTCCGTCTATTTCGATATCATTCTTATCTTTAAGGTAAAGTGCCGTTCTACGAAGTCCTGATGGGTTTTCGTTGTGTCTTGCTGTATTAGAACAGTAATATCCCTTGAATTCAAAGCAATTATCCTGAAAAATATTGTAAACCTTATTTTTTTCCAAGACGATTACTTTGTTACTTTCTGCGTTTTTAAAAATTTCGCAAATCTCGTTCATAAAATCAACCTTTTTTGCCTTTGTATCTGATGAATATATTATAACGATTAAATTGATAAAAGGCAATAACACTATTGCTTTTAAAGAAAAATATACTATAATTTATATATCAATATGCAAAGGTTGATTTTATGAAAATAATTGCAACAGACTATGATGGTACTCTTAACCATAAAGGTATTGATTTAGTAAAAAAAGAGGCAATTTCAAGATGGCGCAAAGCAGGTAACCGCTTTGGTGTTGTAAGTGGTAGGGGAATAAGGTCTCTTCTTGATGTTATCAAGGATAAAGAATTCGAATATGATTTCCTTATTGCTAATAACGGTGCTGTTATTTGTGATTCTGATTTAAAAATTGTTAAAGATTTTAAATGCAAAGGTGATATTGCCAAGCCACTAATTGAAGATTTGTTTAAATGGAATTGCCCATTTGCTAATATTGATAAAGATGTTTCAATAATGATTAAAGCAAATATTGAAGATTGCAAAAAAAACGAAATCACCATCGATGAAATCCCTCATATTGACTATTTCAATCAAATAAATACTATGTTAGAAAACGACGAAGAAGCTCATAAAATAGTTTTTAAAATCAAAGAAAAATATTGTGAATTTTTAAATCCACTGCAAAACGGCCAATGTATTGATATAACTCCTGCAGGTGTGGATAAAGCCTCAGGAATTTACGCTCTCCTTGATGTATTAGGTGGCTCATACGACGATGTTATTACAGTAGGCGATAATATTAATGATGAAGCTATGATACGTGAATTTAGGTCATATGCTATGGCAAATGGTGTGCAGTACATAAAAGATATTGCAGATGATATAACTGAAGGTATAACTGAATTAATTAATAAAGAAATTCTTTGATATTTTAATAGATTATTAACATTTTCTTACAGTTAGGCTAAAAATATTGACGATACTAGATTTAATCAAGTATAATTCAATTATAAAAAAATTATAAAAGAGGTGAACCAATGAGCTTTATAAAATTTAAAGAATACATTGAAAACAAAGAAGAGATTTGCAGAACTAACGATAGTATTAATCCTGAGTTATTCAAGGAACATGCTGTTAACAAAGGTTTGCGCGATATAAATGGTAATGGCGTTGTTACAGGCCTTACAAACGTTTCTAAAATTGTTTCAAATAAAATTGTTAATGGAGTTAAAGAACCTTGTGATGGCCAGTTATGGTATAGAGGCTATAAGGTTGAAGATTTAATTAATTCCCTTTGTGAAGATGAATTTGGATTTGAAAAAATAGCATATCTTCTTTTGCTTGGTGATATGCCTGATGCAGATGAACTCAAAAAATTCACTAAATATGTTGGTGAATGCCGTCAGCTTCCCTCAAATTTTACAAGAGACGTTATAATGAAAGCACCTACACAGGATATTATGAATTCTATGACACGAAGTATACTTACGCTTTCATCATACGATAAAAAAGCTCTTGATACTACTGTTGCAAATGTATTGAGGCAGTCTGTTCAGCTTATTGGTGAATTTCCGCTTCTTGCTATATACGGCTACCACGCATACAATTACTCTGAAAAAGGGGAAAGTATGATTATTCATCGCCCTGATCCTAAGCTTTCTACTGCTGAAAATATACTTATGATGCTCAGACCTGATAAGAAATACACTCATACTGAGGCAAAGGTGCTCGATACTGCCCTTATTCTTCATATGGAGCACGGTGGCGGTAACAATTCAACCTTTACAACACGTGTTGTTACATCTTCGGGCTCAGATACATATTCAACTATTGCTGCTGCAATGTCATCACTTAAAGGACCGAAGCACGGCGGTGCAAACTTTAAGGTTATGGAAATGATTGATGATATTAAGGCTAATGCAGGAGATTATACGGATAAGCTTCAGCTTGAAAAATATCTTGCTAAAATCATTGATAAAGAGGTTTTTGATAAAAAAGGCCTTGTTTACGGTATGGGTCATGCAGTTTATTCATTATCAGACCCAAGAGAGCGAGTTTTCCGTAGCTTTGTGGAAGACCTTGCAAAAGAGAAAGGCAGAGAAACAGACCTTCAGCTTTACGAAAATATTGAAGAGTTGGCTCCCAAGCTTATTGCTCAAAAGCGCAGAATCTATAAGGGCGTAAGTCCTAACGTTGATTTCTACAGTGGCTTCGTTTACGATATGCTTGGTATCCCTAAAGAGCTTTACACTGCAATGTTTGCAATTGCACGTATTGTCGGTTGGAGTGCTCATAGGTTGGAAGAACTTATAGGTGCAGATAAGATTATCAGACCTGCATATATCAGCGTTATGGAAGAAAAAAACAAATAATTTAATATTTTGTTAAACTTAATGTTTGCTATTGCAATTTAACCAAATCCATAATATAATACTTATGCAATTTTACTATGTGCAAAAACAAATTTATATATTATGAAAGAGGTACTATTATGAAAAAGGTTATTTGCAAAGTAACTTATGATACTACTTGTGCAGAGCTTATCAAGAAAAATACTTCAGGCGAATTCGGCGACCCTGCAGGCTACGAAGAAAGCCTTTATAAAACAGAGGATGGCAAATTCTTCCTCTATGTAAACGGTGGCGCAGAGTCTGTTTACCCTGAAGAAAACATCAAGAGAATGTCTGCTGCTAAAGCAGAGGAATGGCTCAACGCTTGAGTTTTTAAAACACAAGAAAAACTGTTACGGATGCACTTTCCGTAACAGTTTTATTTTTTATATGTTAGTCAAAATAAGAATTATACAGATTATAAAATAACTGTGAGTTATAATAAAGCCTCTGCATTTAAAAAGATTTTTAACAGAAGATACTATTTTTTCTTTTTTAGATAGCGTCAGGCTGTTTTCTTTTGATATTTCAAGAATTTCAGGAATTAATAAACATAGTGTAAGCACTTCATATATAACAGTGTATATAACCATAACAAAATTGAAGCTTACAAATTTATTAAATATAAATTGAACAGCAAGTAACAATACACCTAATATTGTGAGAGGAATTCTGTATTTCTTTTCTTCGTAGCCGATTTCCTGCGCCAAAACCCAAAAAAGAATAAATACAGTTATTGTTTTTGAAGCTACAGTACTGCCTAAGGCTATAAGAACAAAAGGTATTGCAGCATAAACAATAAATTCATATGCTTCGCAAATGCGATTGAATTTCTTTTTGAATTCCTTTGTATCAGGTTTTGCTTTCTCCATTCTTTTTCTGAACGTTTTATCAGAGATTTTACCGCTTGAATGAAGCTTTTTCAGTTCAGTTATAGTCAATGGCATTTTCACAAAATAGTGAATCATATCAAGTAATAGAAGAATAAACCAAACAATGAAGAAAATTAATGAAATTCTTTCGTTTATCGGCTTTAATCCACCCTGAAACTCAAGAGTAAATACTGTTGATTTGAATAAATCATATGTACAAATGAATGCTACAACGCAACCCAGACCACCAATAGCGCCAAGCGTGCATTCCATAGCTTTCCATGAATCAAGGGATGATGAAGCATTAAGTTTACGTAATAAGCCGAGTTTTGAATCTTTAGTATAATGTTTTAAATAAATTTGGATTAATTGGGCTATAACCCAACCAAACCCACCGAATAAACCGCATATTAAAGAGAATATAACTGAATACGCATTAAGATTGATTATATTCACTATTAAAAAGGCAACAACCATACCAAGCATTGCGCCCCAATATTCTTTGCGGGTTTTTGAAAAGTAAATTTTAGGGTATTTAACGTTATTTACATCAACAGGTCTGTTAAATACCTTTAAACCAATAATGGCAAGAGCAGGGGTGAGAACAATAATCAAAACAAGGTCAATAATTTCATATTTTCCGCAAATTGCGTTAACGCCCGTTGAGAAAACACTACCGAAAACCGCAAACCACAAAAAACCTTTAAGAAACAGGGCAGTAAGACCTTTTTTCAGATAAGTAGCTGGCCTTGCACTCATTGACAGAGAGAGGGTTTCGCCATATGTCATACAACCGCCAAAGTACATACCAACAGCACCTAAAGCGGAAAAAATATAAAAATGCTCCTGAACAATAAATATACCGCTAAATTGTGCAAGCAAAGCGCCAAGTAATGCACCGGGAAGCATTGCGCCTTTTTCACCACCAATTGTTGTTCCGCGCATACCCCAACCATATGAAACGGCAACAGCTACTAAAAATAATAAAACGAAAGCAGAAATGATATCCATTTAAAACCTCCGAAGAAAATTCAAGTTTTTTACAATTATAGCCTTTATTTACCTAAAAGTCTATTTATTTTTGATTTTAACTGTGGTAGAATACAAAAAAAGAGGTGTTTATTATGAAAAATATTAATAATGGCGTTTACCCAACAATGGTAACTCCATTTACTGCTGATAACAAAATCGACTATCCCGGTGTTAAAGCTCTCATTGATTGGTACACCGAAAAAGGCGTTGACGGAATTTTCGCAATTTGCCAGAGTAGTGAGATTTTCTTCCTTTCATTTGAAGAGAGGCTCGAGCTTTTAAAGTTTATTATGGCAAACAAGCCTGAAGGAATGTCAATTGTTGCATCAGGCCACACATCAGATGACCTTGAGGTTCAGATTAAAGAGGCGAAAGCGTTTATAGAAACAGGCATTGATGCCTATGTTTTTATTTCCAACCGCTTTGCAACTGCTGACGAAAGCGACGACGTTTTATTCGAGAGAATGGAATACGTTGCAAACTCATTGCCTGACGTTGCATTTGGCGTGTACGAGTGTCCGTACCCATATAAAAGGGAGCTTACACCATACATTTTAAAGAAAATGGCGCAAAGCGGTAAATACACGTTTATTAAAGATACTTGCTGTAGTCTTGATAAAATCAAAGCAAAGCTTGAAGCTATAGAAGGTAGTTCGATTAAGCTTTATAACGCTAACTCCGCAACTCTTCTTGAAAGCCTTAAATTAGGATGCCACGGCTTTTCCGGTGTTATGGCAAACTTCCACCCTGATTTATATTCAAAGCTTATCAAAGCAAACGAAGAAGGTAACGACGAAAAAGCTCAGCTTCTTCAGAATATTGTTGGCTTCTTCTCTGTTGCAGAGTGTCAATGCTATCCTGTTAATGCAAAATACTACATCAGCCTTGACGGTGTTGATATTACATATAATGCGCGTACACGTTCTGCAGATGAGCTCACACCTGCAAGAAAGCTTGAAATAGACCAGATGTACGCTTTAACAAAAGAATTAGAGAAAAAGTTTGATTTATAAACTTGAGCTATAAAAAAACTCGGCTGTTAATTCAGCCGAGTTTTTTGTTATTCAGTTAATTTTCTTACCCTTGCAATAGAGTTCGATGCCATCTGTATTTCCGTCAAGGTTGTAGGATTTTATTTCACCGTTTTCCCACTCAATATCAACAGTAATGTTGCCCATTGCTTTAAGGCCTGTAACCTTACCGTTTTTCCAGAGAGAAGGAAGGGCAGGGAGAAGGAATATTTTACCTTTTCTTGACTGAAGAAGCATTTCTGCAATACCACTTGCGCAACCATAGTTACCATCGATCTGGAATGGTGGGTGAGCGTCGAAAAGGTTAGGATATGTTCCGCCGCCGCGGTATCTTACTGCCTTTGAAGGAACAGGAGAGAGCTGCATATCAAGGAGCTTCAGTGCGTGGTCGCCATCCCAAAGGCGTGCCCACATATTTATTTTCCAACCAAGGCTCCAGCCTGTACCGTTATCTCCTCTGAGCTCAAGCGAGCGAATACAAGCCTTTGCTAAATCAGGAGTTTCATCAGGAGTGATAAGCTGACCGGGGTGAAGACCATAAAGGTGAGATTTATGTCTGTGTTCAGGCTCGTGCTCCTTAAGCTCCTTATACCATTCAAGCAACTCGCCACGTGAACCAATCTTGAAAGGAAGGAGGCGAGGAAGCTTTTCCTCAAGCTCTGCCTTAAGCTCGTCGTCAACACCAAGAGTATTCATAGCATCTATCATATTGCCGAAAAGCTCTTTAACAATACTCATTGTCATTGTAGTTGTTTCGCTTACAGATGCAGCAACGCCATCAATAAGGAATTCATTTTCAGGAGATGTTGAAGGAGCAAGAATCAAGTAGCCGTCTTTATCCTCAATAAGTAAATCAAGCATAAATTCTGTTGCCTTCTTCATAATCGGATAAGCTGTTTCTTCAAGATACTTTTCATCCATTGTGTAAAGGTAGTGGTTATATATATGCTGACAGAACCAACCGCCTGCCATCTGCCAATAACCCCACTGTGTATCTCCGCTTGCAGGGTCGCAGAAGCGCCATATATCTACATTATGGAAGCAACAGAAGCCACGTGCACCAAAAATCTTTTGTGCAGGAACTTCACCGCGAACAGAAAGCTCTTTAACGAATTGAATAAGAGGAAGGTTGAACTCTGTAAGGTTACACATCAAAACAGGCCAGTAGTTCATTTCTGTATTGATATTTACAGTATAGTTTGAACTCCATGGCGGTGCTACCTTGTCATTCCATATACCCTGAAGTGTTGTTGGTTGAGTGCCTTCGCGTGAACCACTTATAATAAGGTATCTGCCAAAGTTGAATATAAGTGTGTAAAGACCTAAATCCTGTTTGCCATTTTTGTGGTTAATAAGACGCTTGTGGGTTGGAATGTTACCCTTATCATCTGTGCCCAAATCAAGAGAAACTCTATTAAAATAGCCTAAAAATGTTTCAATATGGTCATTTTTAATTTCGTTATATGACTTTGTGCAAACAGACTCAAGATGTAAAAGGCAAGCATTTTTATATTCTTTGCCTTCAAGGGCAGGGTGCTTGTCAAAGCCATTAAATGAGTTTTCTGTACAGAAAATAATTGTTGCTTCGTTTGCGTTATTTACTGAAATGCTGTCGCCGTTAACAGTAATCTCACCATCGGAAAGTACTTTGATTGCGCATCTGAAGGATGTTCCCTGAAGGCGCTTGTCATCAGGATAAAGAGAGCCTTCCATAGCAGCATATGTTTCCTGGTTTGCAGGGGAATCAGATGGAGCAATACCATCAAGAATAAGCACGCCGTTTTCTGTGTATGAATTACCTTTAAGTTTTGTGTTCATAAACACTGTAAAACTAACTTTTTGTCCGTTAAGGCAAGAAATGTGGTCAATATAAGCATTGTCATTGAAAGCAACAAAGCTTTCTCTTTTAAAATTATATTCGCCACGAGTATATTCAACCGTATTAACGCCTGTTTCAAGGTTTAAAACACGTGAATAATTCTTCTGGAAACCTGGTTTTCCGTAAGAAATACGAATATCGCAAAGAGGCATAAATGCCTGAGAGCAGTTTGAAAGAACTTTATCTTCAAGAAGACGCTTTGCTTTGTAATATTCGCCATTCATTGTAAGCTCTCTTGCTTCTAAAAATGCTTCGTGAGCACCATCTTTTATGGCTGTTTCTCTTGGAAAGCCTGTCCAGAGAGTATCTGAGTTCATTGAAATGATTTCATTTGTTGTTTTGCCGTAAACCATAGCACCAACTGAGCCGTTACCAAGAGGTAATGCTTCGAGCCAGTTTTTAGCACCGGTTTTGTAAAACAAATTTTTTGAATCGTTTAACATATTTACACCGCCTGTGAAATGTGATGCATATATATTATCTTAAATCAAAAATAAAATCAATAATAATACACAAAATCAGTGTATTTTAGTGTTGTAAATTTATAAATTGTGTGTTATATTTAAATGGTAAAATGGGAAGGGAATGATATGTTTTGAAAATTTTTTCTGAAAAATACGATGCATCAAAAATAAATATGAAAGCATCCGTTGATTATATGGTTGAATCTATCACTCATATATGCGAAAAAATCGGTCCTCGCGCACCTGGTAGCGAAGAAGAGTATAAAGCCCAGCAGTATATGGGTGAGGATCTGAAAAAATGGGCAGATAAAGTTGAATTTGAGGATTTTATTGTTCATCGTCAGGCATTTATGGGTTTTATCCCATTTACTGTTGCAATGGCTATTATTGCAACAATCGTTTTCTTTACAGATTATCCGCTTATCAGCTTTATTTTAACAATTTTAGGCTTTATTCCGCTTGTGCTTGAGTTTTTAATGTATAAGCAGTTTATTGATCCACTTTTTATAGGTCATAAATCACATAACATTATTGCTACAAGAAGTCCTAAGGGTGAAGTTAAAAAGAGAATTATTCTTGTTGCCCATGCTGACTCACAGTATGAATGGATTCTCAACTACAAATTAGGCGGCGTAGGAATGAAATGCTTCCTTATCCCGGGTGTTGTTGGCTTAATCGTTTGTAGTATAGCAAGCCTTATTAAAGGAATTGTTGTTGATTTCAAGGGTATTGATACTCCTGCTTCAAACACATTTTTCCTTATTGTAGGTATCATTCTTTGCTTGTTCATCGTTCCTTACGTTGGTTTCCTTTTCCTTCAGAGCTTTACAAAGAGCGTACCGGGTGCTAATGATAACCTTTCAGGCTGCCTTGGTTGCATGTCTGTTTTAAAGCACCTTGAAGAAGCAGGCGTTCGCTTTGAAAACACAGAAGTAAGAGTTATTCTTTCAGGCTCAGAAGAAGCAGGTCTTCGCGGCGCTAAAGCATACGCAAAGGCTCACAAGGATGAGCTTAAAGAGATTGAAACTGTTGTTGTAGCTTGCGATACCCTCCGCGACCTTAAGGATATGGCTGTTTACGACAGAGATTTAAGCGGTACATTAAAGCATGACGCCCAGGCTAAGGCACTTGTTAAAAAGGCTGGTCTTAACTGCGGTCATGATCTTCCGTACGCTTCAATTTATCTTGGTGCGTGCGATGCTGCTGCGTTTACTCAGGCAGGCATTAAAGCAACAGGCTTTGCTGCTATGGACCCAACTCCACCAAGATATTATCACACAAGGCTTGATACACCTGAAATGCTTTGTCCTGATGCTTTACAGGTAGGAGCAGAAATTCTTCTTGAAACTGTTTGCCTTTATGATGCAGAGGGATTAGAATAATTATTTTTATGACCGTAGCTGATATATGCTTCGGTCATAAGTTATGTTAAGTTGGCAAAATAATCCGATTAGTTTGGAGTAAAAAATGAACTATATTATAATGGATCTGGAGTGGAATAACGCCTATTGTAAAAAGAAAAAGGGCTTTATGAATGAGATTATTGAAATCGGTGCTGTTAAGCTTGATAGTAATCTTCGTGTAATTGACACTTTTTCAATGTTTATTAAGGCGCAGTTAGGTAAAAAGCTTCATTCCAGAGTTAAGGAATTAACTAATATTACAAACGACGATATCAGTAGCGGTACACCATTTTCGCAGACCATGGCGTTGTTCCGCAAATGGTCTGCAGGTAACGATAACGTTATTCTTACCTGGGGCGATACTGATATCAGAGTGCTTATCGAAAATTTCAGGTATTTTAACGGTATTTCATTTATTCCGTTTTTGAATAACTACGTAAATCTGCAGAAATATGCTCAGGCATTCATGAATATATCAAAGGCAGACCAAATAGGTCTTTCTGCAGCTGCAGAAAAGCTTGGAATTGACGTTGAGAGTTACTCGCTTCACAGAGCTCTTGATGACAGTCTATTAACTGCAGACTTATTCAGAAAAATATATAACGAGCATATGCTTCAGTCGTACACTCTTGTTTGTGATACATCCTTTTATTCAAAAATAACTTTCAAGCCAAAGGTTATTACAGATATTAACAGTCCGCTTATTGATAAAACAAAAATGCGCTGTTTATGTGATGTTTGTGGTGGACAATGCGAAAGAATAAGTGAATGGCGCGTTATGAATCAGGCTTTCAGAGCAGTTTTCCAATGCAAGAAATGTAGGAGAAAAATCAGATTCACAATCCGCTTTAAAGAGTATTATGACAGAGTTGATATTAAATCATCTTCTGTACCGTTTATCGAAAAGAAAGAAATCAGCGTTGTTGCAAAAGAAAGCACTACTGATAAAGCAACTCAACCAACGGAGGAAACAGAATGAAAACACCAATAAAATTAACACCTGTTTTTAAAGAAATTGTTTGGGGCGGTAACCGCTTAAAAACAGATTATGGCTTCAAATCTGACCTTGATAATATTGCAGAAGCATGGATGCTCTGCGCAAGAGAAGACGGAGATAACATTATTGCAAACGGTGAGTTTGCAGGCAAAAGTTTTACTGAATACGTAAAAGAAAACAAAACCGTCCTTGGAACAAGAGGCACAAAATACGAGGAATTTCCGCTTCTTATTAAATTTATTGATGCTAAGGCGGATTTATCAGTTCAGGTACACCCTGATGATGAATACGCTCGCGTTCATGAAAACAGCTACGGTAAAACAGAGGCCTGGTATATTCTTGATTGCGATGAAGGCGCAGAGCTTATTTACGGCTTCAACAAAGAGCTTTCAAGCGATGAATTCAGAAAATCAATTGAAGATAACACCTTTCTTGACTATGTAAATAAAGTTAAGGTTAAAAAAGGCGATGTTTTCTTTATTAATGCCGGTACTCTTCACGCTATCGGCAGCGGTATTCTTCTTGCAGAGGTTCAGCAGAACTGCAACACTACATACAGAGTTTATGATTACAACCGCATGGTTAACGGAAAGCCTCGTGAGCTTCACGTTGAAAAGGCGATAGATGTTACAGATACTGTTCCACCAACAAGAAACGGAGACCCAGATTCAGCTCCGGTTGTTAATGGTGATGCAACAGAGCAGGCTCTTTGCCAGTGCGAATTCTTTAAAATGGATACAATCTCAGTAGATGGTAGCTACTCTTTTGATGTAAACGAGGAATCCTTTGTATCTATCCTTGTGCTTGAAGGCAATGCTATAATCAATGGTGAAAATGCAGTAGCAGGTGATAGCTTCTTTATTGAAGCCAACTCAGGTAAGGTTGAAATCAATGGTAATATTAAAATTTTAGTAAGTACATTATAATTCAAGTTGGTGAGTTAAATGTCTTTATTGACAGCTCAAAACTTAACATTTGGTTTCCTTGACGGCGTCTTATTTAAAGGCGCCGCTTTTAAGGTGGAAGAAACTGACCGCATAGGTTTAATTGGGGCAAACGGAACAGGTAAGACATCATTATTCAGGCTTATAACAGGTCAATATACACCTCACGAAGGCGGTATTGTCCGCGGTAAAGATGTTCGTATCGGATACATGGAACAGTACCTTGAATGCGATGATAACCAGACTCTTTATGGTGAGGCTTTAACTGTATTTAATGATGTTATAGAAATGGAGTTTGAGCTTGAAAGAGTTACCCACGCTTTAATGAACGAGAGTAATATTGAACTTATTGAAAAACAACTCCGACTTACTGAAGAGATAGAACGCAGAGACGGTCTCGTTTATCAGGCTAAAACAAAATCCGCTTTACTTGGTCTTGGATTTAAAGAAGATGACTTAACTCAAAGAGTCTGTAATCTTTCCGGTGGTCAACGTTCAAAGCTATCTCTTTGCAAGCTTCTTCTTTCAAACGCTAATCTTCTGCTTCTTGACGAGCCCACAAACAACCTTGATGTTGACGCAATAAATTGGCTTGAAGATTACCTTATGAAATATAAAGGTGCTTTTATAGTTGTTTCTCACGACAGATATTTTCTTGATAAGGTTACAACCTCAATGATGGAAATATCTCATAAAAAACTGACTCACACCACAGGCAACTACACTGTTTTTCAAAAATTAAAGGCTGAAAGAGAGATTACAATTGAACGAGAATACGAGAAAACAATAGCTGAAATCAAGCGTATTGAGGGTATAATTGAACAACAAAAACGCTTTAATCAGGCTCACAACTATATTACAATAGCAAGTAAACAAAAACAGATTGACCGTCTTAAAGAAACGCTTGTTGCGCCGGAAAAAGCATTAAAAAGCGTGCACTTCAGCTTCAAAACTGATTTAAGAGCAGGCGACGAGGTTTTAACTGTAAAAGGTCTCGAAAAATCATTCCCCGATAAACCATTGTTCAAAGACTTTGATCTAACAATATTCCGCGAGGAAAAGGCATTTTTATTAGGTCCTAACGGGTGCGGCAAGTCAACGTTTTTAAAGATACTCAATAAAGAACTTTTACAGGATTCGGGTACAATAAAATTTGGTGCTAATGTAAAAATAGGCTACTTTGACCAGAATATTGATAAACTTGATTCCGATAAAACCGTTCTTGATGAGGTATGGGATATGTTCCGTTTTATGACAGAAACAGAAATTCGCTCCGCCCTCGCAATGTTCATTTTTATCGGCGAAGACGTATTTAAAAAAGTTTCGTCATTAAGCGGCGGAGAGAGAGCAAAGCTTTCTCTCCTGAAAATAATGCTTTCAAAACCTAATTTTCTTATACTTGACGAGCCTACAAACCATCTTGATATTATATCAAGAGAAGTGTTGGAAAACGCTCTGCTTGACTTTAACGGAACGCTTCTTGTAGTTTCTCACGACAGATATTTTATAAATAAATTAGCAAGTAAAATTGTTCACCTTACACACGACGGAGCTGTGCTTATTGATGGTAACTATGAAACATATCTTGATTACAAAGAAAACAATTCTGCAACAACCGTTAAAGAGAGGAAAAAGCCTGTTGTTAACGATTATAAACTGCGTAAAGAACAGGCGAGAGAGGAGCGTATGCGTAAGACACGCATAAATAAAATTGAGGAAGAAATTGCTTCTCTTGAAACTGCAATAACCGATATAGAAAATACTCTTGCTTCACCTGATGTTTCAGGCGACTATGAGTTACTTTTACAGCATACAGAAGAACTGAATAATTCAAGAATCAAGTTAGAACAACTGTATGAAGAATGGGAATCTCTGCAGACAGAGTAATAATATTTTTATCACTCACATATTGTTATGTGGGTGATTTTTTATGGATAAAAAGAAAAAGGATTATTTATCATTTACATTAATTTGTCAATTTACGATTTGTGCCTTGCTTTTTGGTTCCTTGTACGGCTTAAAACAGATAAACTCAGGCGTTTTCCATAGTATAAACAATGAGTTTTTCTCCAAAATTAACGAAAACACATTAATTGATTTCAGCAAGGAAATTATATCAGAAAAAATAGAAACGAAAGCTGATAAATCAAATCAAGTCAACAAATCACTTGAAAATAAAATGACTGAAGAATCAGAAACAGAACCGGAGAATACTACTACAAATAAAACTCCTGAATCAGAATGTCTGTCAGCAGAAATTAAAGGTGAGGGCGGTCAGGATTATTCCGTTGATTCAATTGATGAAATCCCTGCAAACGTTTCAGTGAATTCCTATGTACTTAATCAAAGAATGTTTTTGCCTGTTAAAGGCAAAACAACATCGGAATTCGGTGTTAGAAATCATCCTATAACCAATGAATTAAAATTCCATGCAGGTATAGATATTGCTGCCGATTCAGGCACACCAATTCACTCTGCGTTTTCAGGTGAGGTTATCGTTGCTGATTACGACAACTGGAATGGACATTATTTAAAAATAAAGCACCAAGGCGATATAATGACGGTTTACTGCCATTGTCAAAAGCTCAATGTAAAAAAAGGTGATTTTGTAGATGCAGGTGATATTATAGCTTATGTTGGTTCCTCAGGCTCTTCAACGGGTCCACATCTGCATTTTGAACTCAGGATAAATAATATATCATACGACCCTGAAACAGCGCTCAGCGAGGCTATAAATGGAGTTTAAAATAAAAAACACAAGTGTAAAACTCAGCTTCAGCTTTGTTGCACTTGTGTTATTATTTATTATCAGTGAAAAAGATAATTTGTATTTTATAACGTTTTTTAACGCCCTGCTTCACGAACTTATTCATATATTCTTTATTATTATTTTCAAAGGGGAAATAAAGGAATTTAAAATATCTATAGTTGGCTGTGAATTAAAAAGACATGATTTAATCGGTAGCAATATTCACAATGCTGTAATTTATATTTCTGCACCTGTTTTCAATATAATTCTAGGTGTAATTTGTCTACTTGTAATCAAAGAATCCAATAATTTTGTTGTTTCAAATTTAACTTTAGGTTTTTTTAATATTCTTCCGTTTTATAAATTTGATGGCGGTTGTTTTTTAAAATCAATATTACTGCACTTTTTCAATGAAAACAAAGCAGAAAAAATCACAACAACAGTTTCAATAATCGTAACAATACTCTTTGCTTTAATATCAATTCCAGTCGTTTTTTATTATAAAAACGGGCTTTTTCTGATTTTTTTCAATCTCTACATGATTTTAGCTCTTATCTTTAAAAAGTGATCTCTTTACTTGATTATTAAATGCATTTATTGTAAAATATAATCATATCTAGTAATTTGGAGTTGAAACGATGTTAAAAGACGTTATTGAGTCTGTTTTACCACTTGTGCAAAAGCCCGCGAGGTACACAGGCGGTGAATTAAATTCAGTTGTAAAGAACAAAGATAATGTTGATATCCGCTTTGCATTCTGCTTTCCTGATACATACGAAATCGGTATGAGCCACCTTGGAATGAAGATTCTTTACAGCCTTATAAATTCAAAAGATAACTACTGGTGCGAAAGAGTTTTTGCGCCTGATACTGATATGGAAGAAATTATGAGAGAAAAAGATATACCTCTTTTTGCTCTTGAAAGCCGTGATGCGCTTAAAGATTTTGATGTTGTTGGCTTTACTCTTCAATACGAGTTGAGCTACACTAACGTTCTTAATATGCTTAATTTAGCTAAGATACCGCTTCGTTCAAAAGATAGGGGAAACTCCCTTGATATTCCTATTATTGTAGCAGGTGGCCCTTGCGTTTGTAACCCTGAACCTCTTGCTGATTTTATAGACGCTTTCCAGATCGGTGAAGGCGAGGAAATGATGCTTGAATTCTTGGAGCTTCTTGAAAAAGCAAAGAAAGAAAATAAATCAAGGCAGGAATTTTTAGAAGAAGCTGCAAAAATAGAGGGTATATATGTTCCATCATTGTACCAAGTTTCGTACAATGAAGATGGTACAATAGCATCTGTAACAGCTACAAATGGCGCTCCTGAAAGAGTTAATAAGCGTGTAGTTGCAGATTTAGATAGTATTTTTTATCCCGAAAAATTTGTTGTTCCATTTGTTGAGGTTGTTCACGACAGAGTTGTTCACGAAATTTTCCGCGGTTGCATACGCGGTTGCAGATTTTGTCAGGCAGGCTTCTGGTATAGACCAATACGTGAAAAATGCGTTGAAACTATCAGTAAGCAAAGTAAACGCCTCGCTTGTACCAGCGGTTATGATGAGCTTTCTCTATGCTCGCTTTCAACAAGCGATTATACTAAAATTACGGAGCTTTTAGAGGAGCTTTTAGGTTGGACAATCCCTGATAAAATCAATGTTTCTCTTCCATCTCTGAGAATTGATAATTTCTCCGACGAATTAAAAGAGAAGCTTGCTCTCGTGCGTCGTTCAGGTCTTACATTTGCTGCAGAAGCAGGTACACAACGTCTTCGCGACGTTATAAACAAAAATATTAGCGAAGAAGAAATTCTTTCTACTTGCAGAAAAGCCTTTGTTGGCGGTTGGACTGCAGTTAAGCTTTATTTTATGATAGGTCTTCCTACAGAAACTGACGACGATGTTATTGGTATAAATCAACTTTCACAAAAGGTTGTTAATGAATTCTATAACAATCCTGATAAACCAAAGGGTAAGGGCTGTACAGTTAGTGCAGGCGTTTCTTCCTTTGTTCCAAAGCCATGTACACCGTTCCAATGGGCGCCAATGGATACAAAAGAAGAATTAAAGAGAAAGCAACAGCTTCTCCTTGAAAGCTGCACAACCAAGAAAATTACATTCCGTTTTCACGATACAGAGCTCACTTTCCTTGAAGGTGTGTTCGCCCGTGGCGACAGAAAGCTTTGCGATGTTATTGAAGCAGCATACAACAACGGATGTACTTTCGATAGCTGGGACGATAAAATCAATCTTCAGGGTTGGTACGATGCTTTTGAAAAATGTGGCATTGATACTGCATTTTACACTAACAGAGAGCGTTCCTACGAAGAAATTCTTCCTTGGGATCATATTAATTCGGGTATCTCAAAATCATTCCTCATGAGAGAGAATGAAAAGGCTAAAAAAGCAGAAACAACAAAGCACTGCCGTCAGCAGTGTGCAGGTTGCGGTTCAAACAAATTAAACGGAGGTAAATGCGATGCGCTCAGTGAGAATATGGTTTAATAAAAAAGATACAGCAAAATATATCTCACATCTTGATATGACCCGTTGTATGACAAGAGCTTTCAGGCGCACAGATATTCCTCTTTGGTATACAGAGGGATTTAATCCTCATCCGTATCTTGTTTTTGGTCTTTCATTGCCTTTAGGCGTTGAAGCGTTGAGAGAGCCTCTCGATATACGCCTTAACGACGATAATTACCCAATGGAAAGGGTAGTAGAGCAGCTTAATTCTGTTATGGTTCCCGGTATGGAATTTTTAGAGATTGCAGAACCTGTACACAAAGCGCTTGAAATATTCAAAGGTGAATATAGCGTTGAAATCCCTACAAGCTCTCCAAAAGAGCTTTGCGAAAAAATTAAATATACTGTTGAAAACGAAACTATTACCTTTGAAAAGAAAACGAAAAAGAAAACCTTTAAAACAATAAATGTAAGCGAACATCTTTCAGATTTCAGAGCAGTTTATCACGAAGATAAGGTTATGCTTTACTTTAATCTTCCCGCAGGTAACGATTTAACAATTAACCCTGTCAGCTTCTGCAACAAGCTCTTTGAAATGATTGGCGAAGAAAACATTCTTCACAGAATTACACGCCACAGACTTCTTATGAAGGATGGTACCGAATTCAGATAATATTAATTATGCCTGTTTCATAAAATTAACAGGTAGGTGATTAAGTTGAAAAAGCTTTTATGTGTTTTTCTTTGTGTTATTTTTTGTTTTTCACTATTAATGTATTCATTTAATATAAAAAATGAATACACAGGCGCAAATGCAATTAATAAAAATATTCTTCCTACTATAATCATTGATGCAGGTCATGGTGGTTTTGACGGTGGCGCCTCTACAAAAGACGGATACCCTGAAAAGCATATTAACCTTGCAATTTCACTATACTTAAACGAATATTTAAAGCTTTTAGGGTTCAATACCATACTCACAAGAGATAGTGATGCATCTCTTGAAGACCAAGGTCTGAATACAATTCGACAGAAAAAGAAATCTGATATTCATAACAGAATGAAGATTATGGAAAATGCCGAAAATTCAGTTTATATATCTATACATCAGAATTTTTATTCGGTAGAAAAATACAAAGGAATGCAGGTTTTTTATTCAAGAAACTTTTCTGAAACAAGTAGCGTTCTTTCTCAATGTATACAAGATAGCGCAACCGCACTTCTTCAACCTGACAATGAACGGCAAATAAAAGAGTGTGGAACATCAGTTTATCTTATATACAACGCAAAAAGACCTGCCTGCCTTGTTGAATGTGGTTTTTTATCAAACAACAGCGAGGCACAATTGTTAAAAACACCCGATTATCAGAAAAAAATTGCATACTGTATTGCTTCAGGCATACAGGATTTTTATTATAAGGATTGATTAAATGGCTAAAAGTAAAACCATTTTTGTATGTAACCAGTGCGGATATGAATCTGCAAAATGGTACGGCAAATGTCCCGGTTGCGGTGAATGGGATTCTTTAAACGAAGAACAGATAATAACAGAATCATCCAAAAATGCAAAAAACAGAATATCAAGAGGTGTAAACGGTGCTTTGCCTCTTTCAAAAATAGATTCAAGCATTGAGTTAAGGTACGATACAGGAATAAAAGAGCTTAACCGTGTGCTTGGTGGTGGCTTGGTTAAAGGTTCCCTCGTGCTTTTATGCGGCGACCCCGGCATTGGTAAATCCACAATTCTTTTACAGATTTGCGAGAAGATTTCCCGCGGTTTTTCTATACTTTATGTATCAGGTGAGGAATCAGCTTACCAGATAAAAATGAGAGCAAAGCGTCTTGGCGTAACAAGCGAAACTCTTCAGATTATGTGCGAAACTGATGCTGAACTTATCTGCGAATACATAAGAACAGAAAAGCCTGATATTGTTATAATTGATTCTGTTCAGACAATGAATATTAATGACGTTAACTCAACTGCAGGTAGCGTTACTCAGGTAAGAGAATGTACAAATCTTTTCATGCGTACTGCAAAACAAAATGATATTTCAATTATACTTGTTGGCCACGTTAATAAAGACGGCAATATTGCAGGTCCTAAAGTACTTGAGCATATTGTTGATACTGTTTTATATTTTGAGGGCGAGAGAAACCTCTCTTACAGAATTCTCAGAGCAGCTAAAAACAGATTTGGTTCAACTAATGAAATAGGTGTTTTTGAGATGACAAATAAAGGGCTTATTGAAATTGAAAGCCCCTCTCTTGCTATGATTAGTGGTAGACCTTTAAATGTCTCAGGTACATGCGTAACCTGTCTTATAGAAGGTACAAGACCTATTCTTGCAGAAATACAAGGTCTCGCAACGACCTCAGGCTTTGGTAACCCTCGCAGAATGGCAACAGGCTTTGATTACAACAGAATGGCTATGCTTATTGCAATTCTTGAAAAAAGGGCAGGTTATTTCCTGGGAAATATGGACTGCTATGTTAATATAATCGGCGGTCTCAGAGCAGACGAGCCTGCCTGCGATTTAGCTGTTGCTTTAGCGATTGTTTCAAGCCTTAAGGATGCAGTTATGAATAGCGAAACCATTGTTTTCGGTGAAATCGGTCTTGCAGGAGAAATACGCACTGTTAACAGCTGTGAACAGAGAATCCGAGAGTGCGAAAGACTCGGCTTCAAGCGTTGTATTATTCCAAGACAGAATATAAAAAATCTCCCTTCAGGTGAATTTAAAAACATTGAAATAATTGGCGTAAGAAACATAAGAGAAGCCTTTGAGGCAGCCGTTGATTAATATGTCAAATACAATCAAGAAGTGCCTTATAGGTGCTAAATACATTGAAGAAATTGCAGAGTTAAGTGAGCTTGGGATTGAGACAATCAGCTTACCACACAACCCGTTTCTTGACGAAGAAATAAACAGCCACGCAGACATATTGTCTTTCAATACCCATGATGGTATATTTTTCCTTGATTACAACATAAAAGGGGAGATAGAGCCGTTTTTAAGGGGTTATAAGACATTTTACTGTAACGATATTAAATCGCCTTATCCTATGGATGTAGCTCTGAATGTAGCGCTTCTGGACAATAAACTTTTCTGTAATAAAAAAGCTGCTTTGCCTGAAATTATAAGCTGGGCTGAAAGTAAAAATATAGAAATCATTAACACAAACCAAGGCTATACAAAATGCAATATGTGCGTTTTAAATGATAAGGCTGTAATAACAGAAGATGGCGGACTCTCCTCTTTGTTAAAAAAATATCAAACAGATGTTTTGAAGATAGACAAGGGATATATTGCGCTTTCAGACAAGCATTATGGCTTTATTGGTGGCGCAGGCGTAATGGTATCTGATAGTTTGATTTATTTTAGTGGGGATATAAGCAGTCATCCGAATTTTACTGAAATTACAGAGTTTCTTGATAAGTACAATAT
>CAJGCL010000013.1 GCA_904501675.1 Clostridiaceae bacterium | reverse complement strand
TTGGTTGACCATACAGAGCAGCGTAAAATCATTCAGAATGCAACAAGAAGAAACACTCTCAAAAGCACAGGTAATGATGTTAATGAAACTGTTGAAGCTGAAGGTAACTTACAGGATGTGGTTGACCTTCTCGCAAATATGCGAAAGAACAAGGAAGTCCTCCTTCATTGTGCCGTGTACATTGAACTTAAAGCAAAAAGCTATGAAGCACTCAAAGAACTTCAGAGTGACATATCAATGGAGCTTACCCGTTCAAAGCTTATTGTTGACCGTCTTACATTAAGGCAGAAAGAGGGTTTCTTGTCGGTAATGCCTATGGGTTCAAATATGTTCGGTACACAGTTTGAAAGAGTGTTACCTGTCTCAAGTGTAGCCAATCTCTATCCTTTCAACTTCTCAGGTAAAACCGATCCTCACGGAATTTATATCGGACGAGATAAATACGGCACAAATATTCTTGTTGATTTCGACCACAGAGCTGAAGATAAAACCAATGCCAATGCTCTTATTCTCGGTAACTCAGGTCAGGGTAAAAGTTTTCTTATGAAACTTATGCTTACCAATATTCGTGAATCAGGAAAAAGAATTGTATGTCTTGATCCCGAATCTGAATATGAGGAATTGACCGAAACTCTTGGTGGATGCTACATTGACCTTATGTCCGGTGAATATATCATAAACATACTTGAACCGAAGGAATGGTCTGATAATGAAAACGATTATAGCAAGGAAGATCCCGAAGCGTTCAGACGAGTAACAAGACTCAGTCAGCACATTGCTTTCTTGAAAGACTTTTTCAGAAGCTATAAAGATTTCACAGATGCACAGATTGATACTCTTGAAATTCTCCTCGGAAAGCTTTACGGTAACTTTGGCATTACCGATACAACCGATTTCTCAAGACTCAAGGCAACCGACTATCCTATTATGACTGACTTGTACAATCTCTGCGATGCTGAATTCAAGGCATATAACAAAAAAGAAAAAAATCTTTATACAGAAGAAATACTTCAGGAAATCTGTCTTGGAATCAACTCAATGTGCGTTGGTGCAGAATCAAAATATTTCAATGGTTACACCAACATTACTGATGATGCTTTCCTGTGCTTCGGTGTTAAAGGTTTGCTTGATACTAACAAACGATTAAAGGATGCTATGTTGTTTAACATCCTCTCATACATGAGCAATCAGCTTTTAGGTGTAGGTAATACAGTTGCATCAATTGATGAGCTTTACCTCTTCTTGACCAATATGACTGCTATTGAATATATCCGAAATGCAATGAAACGAGTTCGTAAAAAGGACTCTGCAATTATCATTGCGAGTCAGAATATTGAGGACTTCTTAATTCCTACAATTCGTGAATTTACAAAACCGATGTTCAGTATTCCTACACATCAGTTCTTGTTTAACCCTGGTAGTATCAATCCCAAAGAATATATGGAAGCTCTTCAGATAGAACCAAGTGAATTCGAACTGATAAGATATCCTGAACGTGGTACTTGCTTGTACAGATGTGGTAACGAAAGATACCTTCTCCAAGTCATTGCACCCGAATACAAGTCAAAACTCTTTGGAAAATCAGGTGGTAGATAATGAGTGCTACCGTTGCCGCCGCATTAAAAAAGATATTGGTATCTATACTTACCAATCCAAAGATTTTGAAAAAAGTATTGTGCATTATTCTAGTTCTTATCGTAGCACTTGCTACTCCACTACTCGCTGTTTATGCAGTTCTCACTGGTAAAATAGAAATCGATATAGATGGGATAACAGAAAACTATATGGAGAATTTGACTGATGCACAGGTTCGAGAATTACAAAAAATGAATGATACAATGTTAGCTGTTGAATCTGCACTAAACGATGCAGAACTTGGCAGTCACTATCGAGAAGCTCAGGTGCTATATGCACTTGGGCTTTTTGATTTTTCCGATAACGAAAATTTCGTAAGTGATTTGGCAAGTTGCTTTAAAGATGACTTGTCAGATGCAGAATTGGTTGAACTTGTGAACTCAAAATTCGGTAGTGAAATTGATGCCGAAGAATACTCCACCATAGTAAAAGATATTCGCAGTACCTATATTGACTCATCAGGATTTACCAACAACGGATACAAAAATAACATTGACCTTTGCGTATGGGCTGAAGAAGCAGTTGCAAATGGTTGGGGTTATGTATACGGAACATATGGAACTGTTCTTACACAAAAAATTCTCGACATAAAGGCCAAACAATATCCCGATGAGGTTGGTGGTAAATATGACTTTATCAAAAGCAATTGGCTCGGTGGCAGAACAGCCGACTGTGTGGGTCTCATAAAAGGATACAGTTGGCTTGATGAAGAAACAGGTCAAATCAATTACGGAACGAATGGTATGCCCGACATTGGTGCTGACGGAATGTACTCTGCAGCTACAGAGAAAGGCACAATAGATACCATTCCCGAAATACCCGGAGTAGCAGTTTGGCACAACGGTCACATCGGAATATATATCGGTGATGGTTATGTAATCCAAGCAGCTAACACAAAAAAAGGTGTTATAAAAACACCTTTGTCATATAACAGTTGGACGCATTGGTTGAAGATTCCATATATCACATATATCGAAGAAGAAACAACCAGTGAGCTAACAACAGAAAATTTATAGAAAGAGGTTGATAATATGAGTACACGAAGTTTAATAGCAATGCAAATCGGTGCTGATAAATACAGAACGATTTATTGCCATAGCGATGGCTATCTCTCACATAATGGTGCTTTGCTTATAGACCATTATGATACACCCGAAAAAGTAAAAGAACTTCTTGATATAGGTTCAATTTCATACCTTGCTCCAAATCTCAATCCCGATCCATCTCAGCCTCATGGCTTTGATTATGCAGCAAGGCAAAAAGGTGTAGTTGTGGCATATGGTAGAGATCGTGGCGAAAAAGGTGTTGAAGCAAAAGACTACACTTTCAAGGAACTTGATAACCCGGATTCATGGGCTGAATATATTTATGTATTTACCGAAGAAAATCGTTGGAAGTTTTTCAAACAGGGTTATTCACAGGAAGGCTTAAAAGATATTGAACCTGTTCTCAAATTCCAGTACGAGCAGTTCGGTGTTGAAAGACCTGAAGGTTATTATGGTTTCATTACTGAAGAAATAATCGATGAGCTTGATAAAGAAGGTCTAATTACACACATCGATTCGGTACCTAACATGGAGGTGAAATAATATGTTTTTTCAAACTTCTTTTGATAGAAATGAGCAGCAAGCTACAACTCAGTATTGTTCTATTGTGAAAGTTATTGAATTATCCGAAAATGATTTTAATCTTTTAAAAAACAATACCATGAAAAATTTTGACTTCATTGCTGAACACGCAAATCTGATGCATAAGGATGAAACAGGAACGAACAGATGTGTCCTCTATCTTCGTGAGAATTATGATGAAGGTATTATTGTAAATTCAGAAGGAACTGAGTTTGCTAAAAACTTTGCATATCTTCCGCAAGCAAGAACTTTACACCTTGCTGACGAGTCTTTTACTTTGCAACAGTTTATGAAGTCGATGTTACATATCAGAAATGATATTGTTGACAAAGCGGTAAAAGATCAGGATGATGGTGTTTTCAAAATCGATTTGGATGAGATACATAAGTTCTATAAACCCGAAATCTTTTCTCCTATACTTCTTTATGAAATGCTTCGTGACAGGATTGAATTTGATACAGTAGAATTTGATGACGAAGAATTCGGTATGCGACTTTCTTCTGAATATGCTATGTTTGAAGATGAATCTGTATACAGGGAATTGGAAAAAGAGGAAATCGACATAATGGTTGCAAAGCATGTGCTATGGCTTTATGACGAACCCGGTGGAGTACAGGCAAACTTTTCAGGTTGTCTTGTTTCTAACTACGACTTTTCTGATAGGTCGTTAAACAGTTCTATTTTGAACAACGCAAAGTTCGTAAATTGCAATTTCACTAATGCTGAGTTGTGCTTCTCAATTGCTGACCACACCAAATTCGTCGATTGCAGTATGATTCGAATTACCGGTGAGGAAATGTCTTGCAGAAGCACAAAGTTTAAAGGTTGCAATCTCTTTATGGCAATGCTTACACATTCGAATTTTTCAGATGCGTTATTTTCACGAACTTCAGTTAGCAATGCTAATTTTACTAATTGTTGCATTGATAATACCGAGTGGATACATACCGATGAAAATGAGGCTAACCTGCGTAACATTAGTATGGATGAACAGGCTTGGTCAGATGAAGATATGAATATGACAATGTGAGGTGTTGCACATGAAAAAGGTTTCAATAAGCATTGAATATGATGAAACTAAAATGAAGGCTTTAAAGTACTTCCTCGAACAAAAAGGTAATAAAAGTGTTTCAGAAAAATTGGTTGAAACATTAGATTCATTATATAAAAAGAGTGTACCGTTAAATGTCAGAGATTACATTGAATCAAGTTCAGATAATTCTAATTCAAACACGGGTAATAAATGACACTTAACTGCTGTTTGTTGCCGTTTGTTTGCCCCAAATTGACGAGTTGTACGAAAAATGGTTAAAGTACCCGAACACACAATAAAAAGCCGATAAAAACGGACGTTCAGGCTCTTGTGTATAACGAGTAATTTCGTCCGATTTTTATTGCAGGAATAAGCACAGGGGTTGCAAAAGCATCCCTGTGCGATTACAGCAGACGGCGATGCCGACTGCATAAAGGGTTTCAAGGCTTTCAAAAAGTGGACTCCTATATTTTACAATTTTCCTCCAATTATGAGAATTAGCCGATAAATCCCATCGTTTCAAGGATTTCATAAGGACTCCTATAAATTCTAAGAAGGAAGTGATGCTTATGGCAGTTGATCCAAACAAAAAGAAATTTCATTTGTGGGTATATCCCGATGTGTTAAACAAAGTAAAAGAAATGTATCAAGATGATGGTTGCAAAAGTCAATCAGAGTTTATTGAGAAAGCAATAAGATTTTATTGCGGATATCTTTCGACACAAAATACTGATGAATATCTACCTGAGCTAATAGATAATTCAATCAAAAGCAGAGTGCAAAATTTAGAAGATAAAATGTGTAATCAATTCTTTAAAAACACTGTAGAGTTATCAATGTTACTACATGTCTTTTCTGCTTTGAACAACATATCAGAAACTCAATTAGATGACCTTCGTGCTACTTGTGTCAAAGAGGTGCGCTCTCTAAATGGTTCGATTTCTTTTAAAAATGCATTAAGATATCAAAGACACAGGTAAAGCATATGGCAAGATTTGTTTTGAAATGGAGATATTTTAAATCATCTCCTAAAAGAAATTCTCAATATCTAAAGTACATTGCAACTCGAGATGGAGTAGAAAAGTGTGATGAAAGCTGGAAATATCAGCCTGCAACAATTGAGCAGCAACGAATCATTTCTAGTTTAATAAAGGACTTTCCAGATGCAATAAACACACCAATATATGAGGATTATTTATCAAACAAAACGAAAGGATTATCCAGTGAATTCATTGATGATACGCTAGAAGAATACTTTGATTTAATAGATAAAAAAGAAAACTATATTGGGTATATTGCAAAGCGACCGCGAGTTGAAAAGCAAGGAACACATGGTTTATTTTCACTTCATGATGAAGAAATAAACCTTGAAAGTGTTGCAAAAGATATTGCTAATCACGATGGTTTAGTCTTCACTACAATAATGTCTTTGAAACGAAATGATGCAGAAGCCTTAGACTATGCTCGTTCAATCAGATGGAAAGAATTATTAAAAAGAAACACAATTGCTATAGCAAAATCTATGAATATTCCTCCCTCAGATTTAAGATGGTACGCAGCTTTTCATAATGAAACATATCATCCACATATACATTTTGTTGCTTATTCTGTAGGTAGAGAGCCATACATAACCGAAAAACGTTTGGATGATCTAAAAAGAACTTTTGCAAAAGATATTTTTTCTTCTGAGATGCACAATATATATGTTGAACAAACAGACAGACGAAATGAATTGCGAAAAGAAGCTAAAAACAAGATTGAAGAAATGGTTTCTTTAATAAATAAAGGTCACTATTCTAATCCAATTGTCGCAGACTTATTAAAACAATTGGTAAGCGAATTAGATAATTATTCAGGAAGAATGATGTATGGTTATCTTCCCAAAAGAGCTAAAAATTTAATTGATGGAATAGTTGATGAGATGGCATCAGATGAGAAAATAAAAGAACTATATGAGCTTTGGTATGAACAAAGGGAAACGATAATTAAAATCTATGGTGAAGAAATGCCACCTCGTGTACCATTATCTTCGAACAAAGAATTTAAAACTATTCGAAATGCAGTTCTGCAAGAAGCACTTAGACTTAAAGATATATCTGAATATCCTTTTACAGATGAAAATGTTGAGAAGATATATTTGCCCGAAAAAGTTAGAATCCCTACTCTTCCACCTACATTTCAACCATCTAAAAAGTATCATTGGAAAACTGATATAGCACTTTCTTCTGCAAGATTATTCGCAAGATTAACTCAAGCAATACAAGATAATCTCGAAGAAGATAATCAGACTGATCATCAAGTTGATAGAAAGGTTCTTAAAAAGATTCAAGAAAAGAAACAATCACAAGGTCAAAAAATGGGTTAATTATCTATGGAAGGATGTGATAAAATATCTAATTATATTCGTTTTTCTCCTGAACAAAAAGACAGAGCATATCATATGGATATTGCAGAACTCTTGCGAAAACAAGGTGATAAACTGAGCCGATGCGGAAAAGAATATATATGGGAAAGTCCAACTGGAAAGGTATCTATTAGAAATAATGTTTGGTACCACCATTACGATCAAGAAGGCGGAAATGTTGTTAGTTTTCTTCAAAAGTTTTTTAATAAAACATATAGTGAAGCAATGGAGTATTTGCTAAATGAAAATGGTACTGTAATATCATATTCTTCACCTGTTAAAAAACAAACTCAAGAGTTACTAATGCCTCAAACAAACTCTAACATGAGAAGGCTATATGAATATCTTATGAAAGACAGAGGAATTAGTAGAGATATAATCACAGCTTTTGTTCATGCTAAAATGCTTCGAGAATCAGCAGATTATCATAATGTATTGTTTATCGGATATGATTCCGATGGTGTTCCAAGACATATTCACAAACGAGGAACAGCTAAAGAAAGTGCATATAAAAGAAATGTTGCAGGTAGTGATAACAAGTTTAGTTTCCATTGGCATGGTACAGGAAAAGACATTTATTTATTTGAAGCGCCAATAGATATGCTTTCGTTTATATCAATGTATCCTACTGAATGGAGAAACAGTAGCTATGCAGCGGCATGTTCTGTTGCAGATAATGTTTTGTTTCAATGTCTTGAAGATAACAAACATATTGAACAAGTTTATATTTGTTTCGATAATGACAATGCAGGTCAAACAGCCGCACAAAGACTTTCGGATAAACTATTTATAAAAGGTATTAAATCAGAAATCCTCATTCCAACATTAAAAGATTGGAATGAGGATTTATTATTTTCTAAACAGGAGGTTGATAGAAAGTGGATGGTCCAATTATCTTAATTTTTGTGGGTGTCGTAATGTTTGCTTTAATAGGTGGAATTACAATTGTTTCTCATATATACAATCTTAATAGCATCAAAAGTAAAACTGTTGGAGATGGTCAGCACGGCACAGCAAGATTTTTATCCAAACTTGAACAAAAGAAAGTATATAAGCATGTTCCGTTTACTCCAGAATTATGGAGAAAAAACAAAAATAAAAATGAATTACCACAAGGGGTTATTGTTGGATGCAGGACAATAGGTGGTCATGATTATGCAATGGTTGATACTTCAGATGTACATACTATGATGATAGGTGCAGCCGGATGTGGTAAAACAGCATATTGGTTATATCCAAACCTTGAGTATGCTTGTGCATCAGGAATGTCATTTTTAACTACAGATACAAAAGGTGATTTGTATAGAAATTACGGTAACATTGCAAAAGAATATTATGGTTACAATGTTGCCATAATAGACCTTCGAAATCCAACAAAATCGGATGGTAATAATTTGCTTCATCTTGTTAACAAATATATGGATTTATACAAGAATGAACCAAGTAATTTAACATATAAAGCTAAAGCCGAAAAATATGCAAAAATCATTGGTAAAACAATTATATTTAGTGAAGGAGATGCAGCTTCATTTGGTCAAAATGCTTTCTTTTACGATGCAGCAGAAGGCTTGCTTACCTCGTTAATCCTATTGGTTGCTGAATTTGCTCCACCCGAACAACGTCATATTGTTTCTGTATATAAACTTATTCAAGAGTTACTTGCTCCTGCACCTAATATGGGTAAAGGTAAAACTCAATTTCATAAAATTATGGATAAGCTCCCGCCCGAACACAAAACCAAATGGTTTGCAGGTGCTGCACTTAACACAAGTGACCAGGCCATGCAATCGGTTATGTCAACAACAATGTCTCGTCTTAATGCATTTCTCGATTCAGAACTTGAACAAATACTTTGCTTTGATACGGCAATTGATGCCGAAAAGTTTTGTTCTAAAAAGAGTGCAATCTTTATTGTATTACCCGAAGAAAATCCGACAACATACTTCATGGTATCACTTCTTTTACAACAGTTATATCGTGAAATACTTATGGTCGCAGATGAACAAGGTGGGGCATTAAAAGACAGAGTTATGTTTTATATGGATGAGTTCGGTACTCTTCCTGCAATCAGTTCTGCAGAAATGATGTACTCTGCATCTCGCTCAAGACGTCTGTCATTAGTAAGTATTATTCAGTCATTTCAACAGCTTGAAAAAAACTACGGCAGAGAAGGTGCTGCTATTATTCAGGACAACTGTCAGATAACTATTGCTGGTGGTTTTGCTCCTACTTCTGAAACGGCAGATATAATATCTAAATCGCTTGGTTCAAGAACTGTAATGTCCGGTTCAGTGTCGAGAAGTAAAAACGATCCGTCTCAAAGTCTTCAGATGATAGAAAGACCATTGATGACTGCTGATGAGCTTAAATCAATGGATAAGGGTAATTTTATTGTTATGAAAACAGGTACTCATCCCTTTATATCTAAACTGAAACTGTTCTTTAAATGGGGAATAAAGTTTGATGTAGACCCATATGTACCTAAAGATAAAGGTTCAAGAACTGTTAAATATACAAGTCGAAAGATTATTGAAGAGGCGATAAACGAGCTATATCCATTCGAAGGAAAGATAAATGACAGGGAAGAAAAATTTCCTGCAAATAAACCTTTTGGCTCATCAGGTCAAGCATTAACTGAATATGAAGTTGAAGTAATACCTGAAGATGTTATGCAAGAACAGTCCGAATATATGGCTGAGCAAAAATCACAACATACAGTCTTAAGAACTGACAAAGGAGATATCAACAATGGATAACTATAGAAGAAAAGTCTATGAAGTTGAGTTATCTTCACGTGATAAGTTAGTATATTTATATCTTGTAGACAGAGCTGACAAAGAAAACAAGTGCTTTCCGGGTATTAGAACTATAGCAAGACATCTATCCCTTTCAGAAAGTACTGTTCGTAGAGCATTAGCAGACTTAGAAAAAGAAAAGTTAATTCGTAAAGAAATACGAAAACGAGGTAACGGCTCTTTTTCAAGCAATACATACTATTTGTTGTAAAAAATCATCTAACAACTAACAAGGGACTACTGCGCCTATATGGTGACAGTAGTCCCTTTCATAGTGAATGGGCTAATAAGTATACAGTGAAGAAGATAATAACAGAAGGTGAATACCCAAATATATCATAATTTGAAATTATAATATATAACCAAGTTGTCCGATTTCGTGCGACTATAATTTAATTTTTCCCTGCGTCAACATCCTCAACAGGATAATTATCAAAATAAAATCGAAGTTGTTTATATTCAGAATGTTCTAAAAGATCCAAACTATTTACTGTACTTAACTTTACTAAGTCTCTACATTTTTTTAGTCTCTCAAGCATAGGAATTACAATTTTGGCATCGTGATTTATAAAATCATATAGCTCACTTTGCTTTGATGGTATTTTATAACCTTTTTGAGAACTTGCAATTATCACACCTTTATCTCTTAATTTTCCGATTATTTTCATTCTAAAAGTACTATCGGAAATATTATATAGTTCTGTATTGGCTAATTGTTTTTTTAATTCCTGAGTATAAATATACCCACGTGTATCGTTATTCATAAAGCGAAATAATAAATACTGCAAAACAATTACTTGCCCTTTGGTCTCGATATCGTCTTCATTTTCATAATGTTCAACAAAACTAACAGCTTGAGCGAAACACAATTTTGCTATATCTTCGTCATAATCTTCAGCTATTGCACTATTCTCTAATACATAATTATCGTAAGTTTTTGGGTACAATTCAATGCGTATGATTTTAGATTGTAATATTTGTATGTAGTTTGGTGCTTTTATATCTTTCTTGTGATTATCATATGCGTATGCTAATGTTCCACTAATTAAATCCGCTAACTGTATTCCAACATTATTTGCACTGCTTTGAAAACTAAAGTCAGCATTTCCAAAAAAATTGGGCATGTCCTGGTGTTTGATTACATATTCACAAAAGCTTTTCATGTAATCATTATTTCCGATTTCATCAGCAACGACAGTGATTTTTTCAAAAGCTCTCCTCAACTCTTTGTGAACAATATTGTTCATGAATTTATAAAAACTTTTTTTGAACTGTAATCCCTGCATACTCATATTATCAAGACATTTTTTCTTATCAATACATACTGTGAATATGTCAAAAGGTACATCTTGTAAACTTGATATAATTGTACTACGTCTGCTATGATTGCTTCCTATTTTTTGGGATTTGATTTCTCCGGTTTGAAAATACTTAGCTCGTATATTTTCCATTTTTTCGTTGAATTCATCCAACTTTGATTCCTTAACAATAATCGCTGTAATTATAAAATGTGTGGAAACTGAAGCATTTTCTATATCCCAACCAAATGCACCATATTCGTCAGTAAAAGCATATACTCGTTCCATTGTACTAGCCTCCGAATTGTTTCAATTATTTTTATTATATAATGAATAAATACAAAAGTAAAATAAATCATTCTCCTTTTAAAGGATAACTAATAATTATCCATTAAAGTAATGTTAGAAAGATAGGCGATATGATTATGAACACTCAAGAAAATTCAGTTGGCAAACCATTAGCTAACGCCAATTGGTTACAAGCCCACCATAATGCCAAACTTCCAGAGAGAATAGCATTTGCTAAAATGTTGGCTGAATTAACCCCAAAAAGTATTGTTGATTTAGGCTGTGCTACGGGACTTTGGTTGGAAGTATTAAATGAATACATGCCAGAAGATTGTGAGTTTATCGGAATAGATGCTGATGATGAGGTTTTAAGAATTGCTTTAGAAAAAAGCAAAAAATGGAAAAGAAAGGTTACCTTTTTAAGGATGGATTTAGAAAAAGATGTTTGCAGAATACCATCTAGTGATATAACTTTAGCATTTAATGTTTTTCCATACATTCAAAATCTTGATGATTTTCTTAATATATTATCAAACAGAGTCCCAAAAGGGAAATTGATTGTCCGTCAATATGATGGTGCATCAATTCGTTTCGGACCTATGCCAACAGCAGAACGACAAAAAATGGAAAGCGATTTAAGACTTTCTACAGAAGGTAGTCAAAAATTCAAGCATTATGATTTAGATAGAACATTTTCCTCAATCTATAGATCTAATTATACAAATATTAAATGTAGTTTTGAATTGTTTGAGAGAACAAGTCCATTCCCAGAATCTTTTATTCCGTATTACAACGGAACACTTGATTGGACACTCCAAAATCTATCAGAAACATCAGCAACAAAACTTAAAAAATGGATTAATCAGGGCGACCAATTATCGAATCGTTACTTCTTTGAAGTTGATCTAGTGGCCATACTATCATAATCGTTAACACCGACACGCCATAAACCTTTGTATTGTGCGGCAAACATATTTATAATCTCAAGATCTCTTGATAAAAGCACAACAGGATCTTGCGGAATATCTCTGAAATCCCAATTAAATAAAACTTCTGTTGTACCATCTAAGTAAGTTAATATGATAAACCCAATTTGTGGTTCGGATTGTGTTATTAATTTAAATTGGTAATTTCGTTTGTTCTTTTCTGATACATAACTATCTATTTTTCTGAATCGTTCTAAAGCTGATAAATCTCCAATATCTTTCCACACCAAACCGTGGTTTACCTGTTTTGCTATCTTAGAAAAAGACTGTTGATATATATTACCATCATATAATCGTTCATTTGTTTGGTCTTTTTCATCTTCAAAATTAAATGAAGTATTTTGCACATACTCAAGAACGGGCAACCTATTAATTATGTATTCCCATGCACTTTTAGGAGTACCAAGTTTGGTTACATGTAAATAGTTTTTTACGGTTTCAGAAAGACGTTCCGAGTCAGCAGAAACTTTTTCCACTTCATTATGAGTGTTTATATTTTGTCCAATTATTAAAATTATTATTGATAGTAAAAATGCTGGTATTGCCGCCAAAGCAGATTGAGATGCATATTTCAAAGGATCTAATAAATATGTTAAAACAAAAGAAACAATTGAAAGAATCGGGCTAATAATTAATAAAACTATTTGTTTTTTTGATGCAAATTTTTTCATATTAATTGGTGCCTCCTCAATAATCAAGGATAATTATTAGTTACCCTTTATTTTGATTGAATTTTAAATCTGTATCAAGGCCTGATTCCTCTATTAGCCTATCTAATGTTTTTCTTATCACCTTTATTTCGTAAGGTAATATGTACACAAAATAATCTTTACTACTATTTTTTATTACATTTCGTAAAATTAGACATATAATAAAGCCTATTGGTACAACGATAAGAACAATAGTTATAATGTACGCTAATAAAACGCCAATATATTGGAATATATTGTTTATATCAGTTAGCTTACTACTTATATTTGTTGTATAGGAAACAATTAGACTTATCGTAGCTGAAATACAAGCACTTATATATGGAAGTGAAATGTTTTTGAAACTAAGTTCTGAAAATTTCATAATCTTTTCAGCATGTTTTAGTTTCAAAAAAAGTAAATTGGGTCCATCTGCTATAATATTTGCGTAAAAGTTATCAATAGTTTTTCTTGTAAGAACAATTCTATCTAAGGATGATTTTTCTTTTACTTGTTTTGAGTAAAAGTATTCACTAACAAGAAATCCACGATTTTTAATGTATTTGTTTTTCATTACTGTGTTTCTCCCACCAATATTTTTTTTGCTCCATGATTTTTGTAATGCTTTTGAGTGAGCATAAAAACTATTAAGCATTCGTTAAATTTCATTTATACATACTCGACAAGACAAGATTAAACCGTCATAATTACATAAAAAACGGAGGTTTTGTCAGTGAGTTTACAATCTGAAATTAACAACTATGTTGCAGTTTGCGAAAATCTCAAAGGCTTAAGCAAACTGACAATAAAGGCATATAAGATTGATTTAAAACAATATCAAGAATATGCCAATGATTTGGACTGGCTTTCTAAAGAGTGTATGACCACATACATCGACCATTTATATAAAGCATACAGTCCTAAAAGCGCAAAAAGAAAAATAGCGTGTTTGAAAGCCTTTTATAGATATTTGGAAATGGAGGATATCATAGAATATAATCCATTTCACAAAATAAAAATCAAATATAAAGAACCAATTGTACTACCTAAAACTATTTCTCTAAATGATATAAAAAACATTTTAGTTTTTTCCTATAATCAAAAAGAGGACAGTAAAACAGTTGTTCAAAGAAAAACAAGATTACGAGATGTACTAATTTTAGAAATGTTATTTTCAACGGGAATGCGTGTATCTGAGATTTCACACTTGTCTGTTAATGACATCAATTTAATAGATGGTACAATTAGGATATTCGGTAAAGGTTCAAAGGAAAGAATAATGTGCCTAACAAATGAATCTGTTCTAAAACTCTTAACTGAATATATAAACACTCAAAATAAAGCATCAAGCTATATGTTTACCAACCGTTTAGGAAACAGGTTGTCCGAACAGTCAATAAGAAATATGGTAAATAACTATGCCTGCGCAGCCGGTGTAACGCAACACATAACGCCTCATATGTTCCGTCACACCTTTGCTACGGCTCTGCATGATGAAGATGTAGATATTAGGTATATTCAACAACTGCTTGGCCACAGTTCAATTTCAACAACCCAAATCTATACTCACATCAGTACAAACAAGATACATAAGCTTCTTGAAGAAAAACATCCAAGAAACAAGATAATACTCTGATTACAAATACCTTCTGCACAATTGCTGTGTGGGAGGTTTTTTCTCTTTTAAAGGATAATCAGATATTATCCTTCATTTAATTAAACTGTTATTTTGTCCTTTGCTAATGAATCGTATGGCTGTTCTGTTAGTTCAGATATTAAAAAGTCATCATTAAGCAATTTAAGAAAAGCTTTTTGTGATTTTTTAGAATCCAATATAATTTGTGAATCATCTTCTGTGTATTTGAATTTATCACGTAAACCGGGATGTGTTTTTGAAAAGTTAATTACTTTATGATTAGGTATGCCGTTTGTGATGATTAAGGATTGTCCGTCAAGTTTTGATAATTTACGGGAAAAAGACATATCTTCGGCAGCTTCACTTAATATATCTACATTTTCAAGCAGACCGATATCTCGTATGCTTTCAATTGCTTCAGTTGCTTTGTGTCTAACTAAATCTTCAAATCCTAAATAAGATTCAATAGTTTTTACATCGCAAACAAACATAGTTCCGTCAATCATAAACAAGTGAATATCATTATTTAATCTTAAAATATCCTCGTTTTCTAATTTAGTTAAACGCTCATGTCGTTTATACATAAGGAACGAATCTCTCTTTATTAAAGAGAAAGGATAGTGTTTCTTAAAGCAAAGAATTCCTTGTTTCATATCACCTATATAAACAAGATATCCCATCAAATCTTTAAAAGAATCTGTTGAAAAATTAAAATTTTGAATAGCAGTAATGTTATGTATATCAAAATTTGTGATGAAAGACATTGTATCGGGGTATGAATCATAGTCGTATTCATATACTGCATTCATTCTTTCATCTGCTGTCGACAAACTGATAACGCTTAATTCATCATTATCCATCATCATTTGAATTCGTTGTCGAAACATTTGATTCAGTTCAGTAGTTGTATCACCACCATCAAGGTCAGCTTTTTTTACTACTAAATCCTCATCTGTTTTTAATACAAAAAATAGATTTATAGAGGCTGTTTCGTTTAAAACCTCAGATAATCTATTTTTTAAATCATTTACATTCATATTATCTTTCCTTTCTTACAAACCATCTATTGGCATCTAGCTCTAACCACTCAATTTTGTCATCTGCATTTATTTCATCTCGTGTTATAACAAAAACATTATCGGTGATTTTTGGATCATCAACAGTTATTGAATATAATTTATAACCTAACAATGAAAGTGTAGGGTTAGCCATATACAAATTCATTTTTGTTACAAATACACCTAAAATAACAACTAAAATAATAAAAATGATTAAGTATTTTGTTTCTACTAAATTAATGCAAGCAAGCGGAATAATATATGTTGCTAAAAAAGTCATAACCTCAAAATTTTCATTTTTTATAGAGGTAACCTTATAACTAGGGTTCAACGAACCCTTAAATTTAAATCGTATTAAAAAGCATAAAGAAGCAGATATAATGGCACAAATTATAAATATCAAAGGAATAATGTTATTAAGCAAAATGTTATATAAACCAATAAACTTACCATTACTGAATATTTGTGCATCCACTGTCCCGATTGCGGCTAATATAAATAAAAGTGTTAATGATATAATGTAAAATCTTACTTTTAAACTTCTCTTTGGTTTATCATTGTTATTCATACGTTATCCTTTCTGTAATAAATGCATCCAAATGTATATGACAAATTTCGCGGAATACTTCAAAAAAATTTTGTGTTTTTTGTCTTTTCTACTTTTCACACAGTATGGCGTTGCGAAACTTATCGAAAATTGCTATACATCAGTTAAACTAAAGCTGGTTCGGCGTCTGTGGGTGTGAAATCAACAGTTTGTTTTATTGGCTCTAGTTGTGTTACGTTATCTAAATAACTAACTGCATTGAACATATTAACGATCCCGTATTTAACCGAAATATCAGTTTTATTGCATGAACTAAATAGTACCTGCTTTATCTGTTCATTGTTTAAGCTGGGATGTTGTGTTTTTATCATTGCACAAATTGCAGTTACAAATGGTGCAGCACAAGAGGTTCCACTAAAATCAATATATTCATTAAGACCATATATTGACGGTAGTTTGATATTTTCACTTGGAGCTGCAACTGTTACCCAATCTCCATAAGTAGATGTCTCAGATAACACACCATCTGGTGTAATTCCGCCTACAGATATAACACCATCACATGCGGCAGGGTATTGAGGAATATTGCATTTCACATTACCAGCGGAGGCTATCTGCAAAGCTTTATGTAATCTACTCTGAAAACTCACAAACATACCATAGCTACTATTTATAAAATCTACACCGTCAAGTTCAGCTTGTATCTCCGCCAACCGCAGTATTGATAATGTTGTTTCTCTTTCTGTGAAAATTTTATAAGAAATAATCTTTACATTTTCTAAAGTGTTTTCCATTAATACACTACATACTTTAGCACCGTGTCCCATATCAGATTTAAATGGATTAGGTGATTCTCCAACAAAACTATGTGCATTTAGTAGCCTACTTTTGAAAATAGGGTTTCCTGTTTCAACACCATCATCTATTACACCAACAACTATTTGTGGTAATTCATCTACTGTTTGGTTCTGTAATATATAGTCAAAGGCATCTTGTGTTTTTATGTATTCAAAACCCCAGGAATGTATCAAATTTGATTCATGTAATGACATTTTAGGTTGCTTGTGGAGTTGGGGTTTATCCAATTCGATTACTACATCAGGCTCAACAGAAATAACATTTGGATCTTGAGTATAATATATATACGCCCGGTAGGTATCATCATAACTTGCATACTGCAAAATATAGATGTTGTCGAATCCGACAATGTAGTCAATGGCACTATATGTATCAATTTTTGTGTTGCTAATGACTATGAGCCTCTTTGAAGAAAAACACTTAAGTTTACCTTCAAGAATCAAACCATTTTGTTTATAGTATTTGATGAAATCAAATACTTCACTTGAAAAAGACTTAAGTTCCTTTGGTTGGTTATTGTTTGTGTTATTTGTCATTAAATCATCCGTTTTTAACTTAATGTATTGATGGAATATAGGGTAGATATTTATTATTACTATAACTTTATATACAGTTTCTATTTATATATGACGTTTTTTGCTAAATACTTCATAATTTTTTTAATATTTTCATTATTTCTATGTTTTGCATAAATTTCGGGTTGATGCTTTGTTGCTTTTGATAAAGTTAAGCCTATTCGCATAGAAAAAAAGTACTATAATTATTGTTTGTAGGTGATTAGCCATAAACTATGCATCTATTATAAAAATAATTTCAAGAATATATTTTAATATCCACTGCGTTAGCTTTTAAAACTTAAAGAAGAAAATGGGAAGGTGTAATGCCGCTTGGGCTTTTGCTGCACAGAAACAAATTGGAAATACGCCCAATTACACCCTCCCTGTGTTGTGGAGGAATACAAATCCACAATTATAATGATATCATCCATATGATTTAAAACTATATTTTTCGCACAGATTACGAAAAATACGACACAAAATACGAAAAAACGATTATTGTGCTTGGCATTGAGCATCAATAATCGTTTAGTTTTTGAATATAATAAAATTTGTAATTAGAGTTTCTCTTATGTTAATTAACCAGCAGCATCGTTTGGATTGGATTGCAGTGTACCGGGATTTTCATCATCTGACTGTTCCAAAAAATTCTCAAGAGATTCCTCATTGGGGAAAACTGAAGAGAAGCGATATGGTTTTCTTTCTCCTTTTTTGCTGGAGTCATAAAAACCATCTTTACTACTTTTACCAAAAACCAGTACCATTATTCTGTTTAAAAATTTATTCATTTAAGTCACCTTTCTTAAAATTAACAGCTAATACTGTGTTAATTCTTAGCATTTTCCCCTTGATATATCTTTCTTAAATAATGCCTGTATTGTGATAATAATACATAAATAGTATCGGCATAAGCCTTTATTATATCCACATTATACTTCTCTTGCTTTTCGGTAAATGCATCCGTATATTCAGAATCTACACAAAGAAAACCTATTATATCATATGGTTCTTCGTTTTTAGTGTGATAAAGTCGTTTGAATTCAATACGAATAGGAACAACTATTGTTGATTTATAATATTTGGACCAGGTTTTATTTGTGTTTTCGTAGCAGGAGCCATCCTTTTTTCTCTTTTCTTCATATTCAATTAAATTGGGTTGATAAAAATAATCCTTTCCGAATTCACCAGAAATTATTTCTTTAAAATCGGTATTATCTTTTAAAAAGATTCGTTTTTTCTGCCTTTCGTAGTTATCGCGTTCAGTATCTGAATTGTTTGACCTGCAAAAAGTTACCAATTCCACTGCGTCATCGGTTATTTTCTTCTCCTCCTCGGTATTTTTGCAATAAACAATTTTTATGCAAGCGCATACCTTTCTCTTTGTATATGAAGCAAGAATATTACAAAGGTGGTCAAGTATTGTAGATAGTTTGGTTTTATATGTATAATTGAGCATTTCTTCGTTAAGATGCTTCAATTTATGACTATGCATAATATCAAAAAAGATATCTCTTGAATTGTGCATTGATTTGTGAATATTTTCAGACACTACCTCCAATCTTTCTTTTGACAAAGTTCTATATTTTTTCATTCGAAAAAACAAAATTATGCAAAACAGAATTAAACTTGCAGTACTAAAAACCCAAAAAACATTGGGTTTAATATCTGTTTTTATTGTGATTATAATTGACACAATCGGAGATATAATTGTTACAATACCTGATACCACCGAAATTAAATTGACGACTTCTGTTGGAATATCGTTCAAAGGTTTTTTCATAATTTTCACACCCTGTATTTTATATTTACAATATTATTAGGTTAATGTTTTGTTTAAACACCTTCTTTCAAAATTGCTTTATTAATTAAGTTGGAATTTCATGAAAACATTGTTGTTATTGTGAGTATGGGAGCAGACAATCTATACAGACTGTTTTACCAGTAATTCAACAAGAAAAGCGGTGACACAAGTGTGAAGACACCGCTATTCTTATCCACATTCGTTACGTTTCTGTGGTGGTAGATTGCAGATAACTTTCCATAACTTTCATACAAATAGTAGAAGGAATCTCCGTCTCCACGATTTTGTTATAAGTAAAGCAATTGACAACTACTCATCCATGCCACACCAAACCTGATATAGATGGTAATTTATATCTCGTATATAATATTTCGCCTGTTTTAACATCTGAAATACTCATGCTATGAACAGGAGAACCGAAAAAGATTATAATGTAATCGTTGGAATAATACTTATATGAGTAGTATTTTCCGACTAATGACTCCTTGGGTTGAACATTAAATACAGAAACAACATTATCATATTTTGTATTATTTTCGGTCAACGAATCAACCATTTTGGTTATATCATTAAGACTTAATTCGCTAATTGTTCCATCTGCGGTAGTGTTATTGCAACGAATAGTTTTATCACAATACGAAACATTACCATATAAACCACTTATAAATTGTCCAAGTTCATTTATCTCAATTTCATATGCAATTTCCCACGAAAGTTTAAATGCATAGTCCATGATTTCCTCAGATGTCTGTTGAACAGAGAGGTATACAACACCTAAAAATGTTTCTAAAAAATTCTTCTTACCAATATAGCTATCAGCAACTAAAACCGCTCTTTGTGCTGTAGCATCAGCGTCTTTCAAATATTTATAGCACAATGGATAAAGTTCATTTATCTTTGCTTCACTTTCAATATAGTTACGTGGCTGATTTTTTTCTGAATCATACAAAAATGAATACATAAACAACCATATAAAACTTTCATACAGATTGGCTACGGATACATCGGTAAATGTATCCTCCATTTCAAGCCACGCTGATGAGAATTCATTATATAAAACATCTTTGTTATTCGAAAATAAAAACTCTTCTCCATACATATTGATACAATTAAGATTCATATCATTCATCGAAGCAACAATAACATTTGACAGATTTTTGAGGGTCGGATTCTCCTCGTATTCGTCAATTACTTGATTTAAATAAATAGTTGTTGAATCAAGGCTACAGCTGCATAGACAAACGAGTTGAATAGTAATAATGAGTATAAATGATATAATTTTTAATAAAGATTTCTTGATCAAGGTACTATAGCTCCTTCCGATGCATAATATGTTGAAAGTGCTGCAAAAGCCCCAGAGTTTGCATCCGCAAAACGACCTTCAATAAATTTACGAGTATCTTCTGATAAACAGTCCCACTCACATTTTCCTAAATCTGAATAGCAATCCGAAAACATTTCAATCTCCTGTTTGTACATCGGGATACTATCTTGAACGATTTGGTTATATGTTTGCATTGTAAAAGCATCGTAATTAGTATAATTTATATTGTACGAACTGTTCATATTAGAATAAAAGGCTGCATTATAACAATCTTTAGACAGTTGAGACATAAGTTCCATTTTTTCCTTTCTAGCTTTCTCGGCTTTATATATCGAAACTCCTGCACCAACAACATTTATAGCGGTACCACAAACATCACCTGTTGTTCGTACAGTAGGAGTTTTAGCCAAATCTTTAGAAATATCACATACTGCTTCACAAACTTTTGGCGTTAAATAACAATCCTGCAAAGTAGCATATATTCCAACTGCAGCTACTGCTACCAACCCAAGTACTGCTAACACCAAACTATTACCATTTGGGTCAGTGAACATCACAGGATTATTCTGACAATATGAGTACATATTGTAGCTCATAACACCCTGACCGGTTGTAATGTAACTATCCGCATTAATAAATCTACCGATCTCGGCATCATAGTATCTTGATTGAAGATAATACAAACCAAGGTCTTTATCATAGTAATAGCCACGATAACGCATTGGATTAAGTGTTGCGATACCTGTACTTGAAGTATCAGAAACAATTGTGCAGTTACCCCAAGCATCGTATTCATAGGATGCAACAAGTGCACCTGCCCAACTGTAGAGAGCAATAACATCACCTTGTGAGTTGGTCAATACATGGTAAGCAACCTTTGTACCGTTTCTGTGGTGGTAGATTGCAGATAACTTTCCGTAACTATCATAGAAATAGTAGAAGGAATCTCCGTTTCCACGATTTTCATAGAACAATTTATCACCAACATACTGGTAAGTAGTTTTAACACCGGCAACTGTTTTAGAGCTTCTGAGACCATCTGCATTATATGTCATTGTGTTTGTGATACCGTTTTTAGCGAAGCTCTTCATTTGTCTGCCATACCAGGAAAGCGTTGCACCACGATATGTTATCGGGTTACCAATGGCATCATAATTGATAGTCTGAGTTGTGGTTGTATTATTAGTATAGTTTGTGAAAGTAAGCTTTGTCAACAAATTCTCCCAACCACAATCCGAATCAATGCCGTATGTGTATGAGATAGCATTAGTTGCTGTACCATTAACTTTAGTTGTTTTTGATTCAATATTACCTAAATCATCATACTCCCATGTGTTGACAGTAGTACCTTTAGTTTCCTGTGTAAGTTGATACTTGTTATCGTAACCATAGGACTTATATGCCGATGTGGTAGTACCATATCCTGTACCTTTTTTTATTGCTGTAATATTACCTACATCATCATATGTGTAGTGGTAAGAGGTTCCGTTTAAGGTTTCACAATTGAGCTGATTAGTGTAATGTTTTACACTATCTAAAGTTACGGTGTTATACACATAACTTGAACTAATATCAGTAGTGGTATCAACAGTTCTGTTGGTTAACTGATTTAGCGTATTGTATGTATATGTGGTTGACTTACCAAGAACAGAATACTGTGTAGGTAAATTGTCTTTGGCTGCAGCGACAGAATTGTCGGTACCTAAACCGGAATATGAATATTTTTGAAGATATGTCATACCCCCAATATCATTGGAAATTGATGTAAGGTTATTTCTTAAATCATAACCATATTCAGTAGAGCCAACTTGCGCATAGGATGAGCTGTTAGAAATATCCGTACGAATTAATCTGCCGATTGTATCATAGCTATAGTCATACCTCAAACCGGTGTAGCCATCTTTGTGTACTCGTGGTGTACCGTTAGAGGAATAGTCCCAGGAGAATGTACGATATTGACTTGTAGCATCATTATCCTGGAAGATGCCTGTTATGAGACCTGCGTTGTTATACTGGTAACGAATCGTATCCCCGTTTGCATAATTGCTTTGTTGCAGAACACCGTTATTAGTGCCATAAATATTAGTTACGAGTGCTTTTGTACCAACAAGTGTTTGGGTAACATTACCAAAAGCATCATAATTAAATTTGTATATTTCCTTTTTGCTGTCAGATGTTCCACTGAACAGGATTTGTGAAGTTCTGTTGCCTGTGTAACTGTAAGCAACTTTTGTATTTTCACTTGTAACATTAAGAAGCTTTGTATGTGTGTTATCTGTGTAGGTATAAGTTGTTTTATTACCTTTTGCATCTGTAACACTTGATGGCGCACCTGTTGCCAAATAATGACCATGTGTGGTAGTTTTACCTAATTCGTTAGTTGTTTTGTAAAGATATGCACCTGCACTTAAACCGTATGATGAATAGGCGCCGGTATATGTGTTAGTGGTTTTGGTTTTTGCTGCACCACCTGTGTTTATATTTTCAACAGCAGTAATCTGACCCTTATCATTGTAGGTGTATTTGACCTTTACGCCTTTAGCAGATTCAGCCTGTGTAAGTCTGTGCTTTGAATCGTAGGTGTATTTAGATGTATGACCTGCTGCATCTGTGTAGGTCTTAAGGTCTTCACCATCATAGGTCATATTGTTTTTCTGTTCAGCATTTGCAGAAACAGACGTTACATTACCCTCACTGTCATAAATGTAGCTTGATGCAACATCCTTTATGAGCTGAATATGGTCAAAATATGCATAGTTTGCCTGATAGTTATACCTTGGCATAACCATAATATGAGTAGGTGTGTATGTTTTTGTGTCGCTTGCACTTGATTTTTTGTAAGCAAGAGAAAAAGCAGAAGATGCATACTGCCAGTTTGCAAGTGTTGTGTTAAATTTTGCCGAATCCTTATACTGAGTAACGGTTGTGCCATCACTACAACTGTAGGTAACCCTTACTGCTATTTCGAATTTTGCATTATTGTGGAAGGTGCTGTTTACAGCATATGCTGAACCCCATCCACTAACAATGTATGTATCGTTAGGGTTTGATGCTACAGGGATAAGTTGATAAAATCCTTTTGCACCGGTACCTGAGCCTGCAAGTCTGATAGCAGCAGAGCCATCCTTCTTAGAAGCTGTTGTAATACCATTAGTTCCTGCTGAGTAGGTGAAACCTGTAGCAGTCCAACCTGTAATTGCAGTGCTTGAATAATTTTCGAAGCTTGCATTTTGAAGAAGGTTTACACTTGTTGGTGTTGTACCAAGTTCAAGTTGAGCACCATCAATATATACTGTGCCTAATGAACTTCCCAAAATTGCAAAGATGGATATTGAAGCTGCATTTGAAGGTACCTGCATTGTTACAAACAATCGTCTCCAACCATTATTTACATTGCTATCTGTCGGTTCAGTAATTATTGATGAATAGGTCGAAGAAAGATATGTGCTATTTGCATCATATGCAGACATGCGAAGGTAAACACCTAATGTATCGTTTAATGATTCTTGTAATGTGAGAGATGTTACTTTAACATATGCAGAGAATGTATAGTAGTAACCTTTAGTTAGATTGCTTAATGACTGATAAGCAAAATTTCTACCAACACTTGTAACAGATGTGCTTGTGAGTTTAAGTGATTTTTTTCCGTAATATGCAGCATCTGTGGAATATGCATATGAGCCTGTAAGACCGCCGCTTGTGCTTATGGACCAATTTCCTGTGGTTTCAAAACTATTGTTGTTAATAAGGTTTACAGTGTTTTTGTTAAGTGTAGCAGAACTATTTATTTTATTTCTGCTTTCTTCTTCATCTGTTCCGGTGTATGTATATGTCCCTGCGCCGACAGATGAACCGTTACCGTATTTAACTTGTTGAGACACAGTTCTACCGAAATTATCAAATTGCAATGTGGTGATAATATCATCAGAACCATTTGTAGAGTTAGTTGAGTTGTGAATTCCGTCTACACCCGGTGTGCGAATGGTTGTGGTATTGTAGAGCGAACGGTCAAATGTGGCAATTGAACCAATCGTTCTTGTTGATGCAGCCACATCTGCTCCGGTAGCAGAAAATTCTGTAACCTTTGATACACGAGAGGCTTTTGCTCGTGTTGTGTAATCAAAGGCAAGACCATTTTTATCATTACACCATACATAATCAAGAAGGTTTTCGGTTCCTGATTTGTACCTCATATATGTTTTGCTTGTAGTATCATTGAAAACTATACCCTTCAATACGCTACTTTCAATTACAAGTCTTGTTACTCTGTTTGCATTATCAGTAATTGAGTAAATATAGTTTGTTGTTGCACCCTCTGAATTAGTGTAGTAGGTGATACTGAATGTATGACCTGTACCATCAGTGATTTTAGTCAGCTTTTTGTTTGTTGAATCATATGTGAGAGTAATTTTATTTCCACTGTTATCAACAATCTGAGAAAGATTACCGCAATTATTAAAGCTCATATATGAGCCATCATCACGAGTGAGTCGATAGTAATCGGTTGTTCCGTTTGGCTTTGAAAAAGTGTAGCCAAGGCCGTCTTCATCTTTATATACAGTCTGACCATTCTCGGTGAATTTTGCAATGTAATGCTCTGTACCATCACCATCGGTATATACATATGGGTAATTTGCTGCATCATCACCTGTAAGACCATAGTTTGAAGATGCGAGAAGTGTTTGTTGGTAATTTAATCTCCAACCTTTACCTGCGCTTGTGAGATTTGTGCTGTTTTTTCCTGCAGTGTAAATATCGGAAGAACAATATGAATTATATGTAAGGCTAAGAGACACAGGCATAATCTCGCTTACAGAGGATGCAAGTGGAACAGTATATACAAGGTTACCTGTGTAGTCATTTACACTTGCTGAACCACCAATACCTGATGAAAAGTTTGAATAACTCCAATAACTTTCCACACCTTTATTGTTACGATAGTCAATAGCAATATATGGTATGCCTTCTGTTATACTTGTAGCATTTTCTGAACGGAAAATACCTCTTGCAGGTGTAAGTGTTTCATCATTATTTTTAATGAGAATACCATAGTTTGAAAAAGATCCTTCATACCAACCTTTAACTGCTTTGGTAATATCAAAGCTTTTCCATGCGGCTTCGCCGTTGTTCATGAAACAGTAGTCAGTAATTATGCTATTGTATGTAGGTTTTGTATTCCATGTAACAGAATTTTCTGTCCAACTTGATGTGATAATATGGGCATCGAGCTGTCTTGTGTTACTGCCACCATCAAAGCTTGTGTTGTAAAGATACAGATTAAGATATGCGCCTACAACCATATCACCTTTATTGAGGGTTGGCAGTGTGTTTTTGAACATGGCATAGCACTTGCCATAGTTTGCAGATTCATGACCAACATAAATATCCTGTCTGCTACCATAGTTTGCAGTTGGTAAAGCTGAGGTAACAAAAGTTGAAGAAACAGAGGTTGATGTCTGCTTGGTGTATATTACAGGGTCAATTACAACAGGATAAACTCTGGTGTCATCTTTGAGCCAATCTTTATCTGCCACAACTGTGATTGTGTATGTACCGTTCTTTTCATCTATTTCATATGAAACATCGTAAGAATAGACATCGTTAGAGTCATACATAAACGGAGCAGGGATAAAGAATATTTCTTTACCTTCCGTATTTTTGGCTGTTATGCTTCCATCCTCATTTTTAGTCAGAGTAAGACCTTCTGCATTTACTTCAAACGCAAACTCATTTTTATTTGTTTTTGTGTTAAGGATAATATTTTCCTTAACACCATTGTCTGTAACTACATATTCTAATTCGCAATCCGATTCAAAGTTTTTGTACTTGATTCTATCCTCAGATTGCTGTGCATATTTAGATATTTTATCTGTTGATTTTTCTTTGGCTTTATACTCAGCTTTAGTAACCGCTCTTCTTAACGGATTACCCATATATTCCCAAGAAATTATGTAGCCCTCGTTTTCAAGAGTGAAAAGATTTTCTTCGTTGAAATCTTTTTTAAAGGTTGCTTTAAAGCTGTTGTTTTTGTTTCGGTATTCGTTCTTTTCGCTGTCATAGGTGAGGGTGTTGTCAATTTCCTGCCATTTGCCGTTGCTATCGGCATAATGTACCGCATTGCCGTATATTACGGCTTTACGGCTACCATCACTCATTATGAAGTGCTTTGTGTCTGCTGTTCTTCGGCTTTCGTCTTCACCGATAACTGTCAGCTCATTATCAGAAGATTCCGACACTTCTTCGGATAACAGCTCTTCTGTGATTTTATCTTCATCAGCAGGTACAATTTCTTCTGCATTTACACTTTGCAAATCTGCCGCCACTACAGGCGTTGCAACAGAAAATACACTCATTAGTGTTAATACAGAAAGTATAATTGCTAAAATTTTGCCACTAATTTTCATAATTTACATCCTTTCGTAAGTGATAATGCAATAAATTTAATGTTTTAAAGTTTAACTTTAACCCCTCCTTATATTATTGAAGCAAACCATTTTTCCAATTTTGATAATACTTATATTTGTGAAGGTTTAAAGAAGTTTTGCACAACTTACGAAAAAATGAGCATAAAATACGAAAACACCGATTATTGAGCTTCGTATTAAGCTCA
>CAJGCL010000012.1 GCA_904501675.1 Clostridiaceae bacterium | reverse complement strand
TGTCAGAAAATTTATAAGAAAGAGGGAGAACTATGTATCAGGTAATTAAACGTGATGGTAAAATTGCAGATTTTAATATTGAAAAAATTGCTATTGCTATCAAACAGGCTTTTGAAGCATGTAATAAACAGTATAACGACAATATAATTGATTTCCTTGCCCTCAAGGTTACAGCAAACTTTGAACCAAAGATTTCAAATAATCTTGTTGCAGTTGAAGATGTTCAGGACAGCGTTGAGTCTGTTCTTGTTCAGGCTGGCTACGCAGATGTTGCAAAGGCATACATTCTTTACAGAAAGAACCGTGAAAAAATCCGTAATATGAAATCAACAATCCTTGACTATAAGGAGCTTGTTGACAGCTATGTTAAGGTTACTGACTGGCGTGTTAAGGAGAACTCAACTGTAACTTATTCAGTTGGCGGTCTTATTCTTTCAAACTCAGGTGCAATTACTGCTAACTATTGGCTTTCTGAAGTTTATGATGAGGAAATTGCAAACGCTCATCGTAATGCAGATATTCACATTCATGACCTTTCAATGCTTACAGGTTACTGTGCAGGTTGGTCATTAAAGCAGCTCATTCAGGAAGGTCTTGGCGGTGTTCCCGGTAAGATTACATCTGCTCCTGCAAGCCATCTTGCAACTCTTTGCAACCAGATGGTTAACTTCCTTGGCATTATGCAGAACGAGTGGGCAGGTGCTCAGGCATTCTCATCATTTGATACATACCTTGCTCCGTTCGTTAAGGTTGATAACCTTAGCTACAAGCAGGTTAAAAAATGCCTTGAGAGCTTCATTTTCGGTGTGAATACACCTTCTCGTTGGGGTACTCAGGCTCCATTCTCTAACATCACTCTCGACTGGACAGTTCCTGCTGACCTTAAGGATATGCCTGCAATCGTTGGCGGTAAGGAAATGGATTTCACTTACGGCGATTGTAAAGCAGAGATGGATATGGTTAACAAGGCTTTCATCGAAATTATGATTGAAGGCGACGCTCACGGCAGAGGCTTCCAGTATCCTATCCCAACATACTCAATTACAGCTGACTTTGACTGGTCAGAAACAGAGAACAACAAGCTTCTCTTTGAAATGACTGCAAAATATGGTACACCATATTTCTCAAACTACGTTAACTCTGATATGGAACCAAGCGACGTTCGTTCAATGTGCTGTCGTCTTCGTCTTGACCTTCGTGAGCTCCGTAAAAAGAGCGGTGGCTTCTTTGGTAGCGGTGAGTCAACAGGTTCTATCGGTGTTGTAACAATTAACCTTCCAAGAATTGCTTACCTTTCAGAGACTGCAGAGGAATTCTACAAGCGTCTTGATAAGCTTATGGATATTTCTGCTCGTTCACTTAAGGTTAAGAGAGATATTATTACAAAGCTTCTTGAAGAAGGCCTTTATCCTTACACAAAGAGATACCTTGGCACATTTACAAACCACTTCTCAACAATCGGTCTTATCGGTATGAATGAGGTTGGTCTTAACGCTAAGTGGCTCCGCAAGGATATGACAAATCCTGAAACACAGCAGTTTGCAAAAGATGTTCTTAACCATATGAGAGAAAGACTTTCAGACTATCAGGAGCTTTACGGCGACCTTTACAACCTTGAAGCAACACCTGCTGAGTCTACAACATATCGTTTTGCAAAGCATGATAAGAAGAGATATCCTGCTATTATCACTGCAAACGAAAACGGCACACCATACTATACAAACTCTTCACATCTTCCTGTTGGTTACACAGCAGATATCTTCGAAGCACTTGATGCTCAGGATGAGCTTCATACACTTTACACATCAGGTACTGTTTTCCATGCATTCCTTGGCGAAAAGCTTCCTGATTGGAAGGCTGCTGCAGAAATCGTAAGAAAGATTGCATCAAACTACAGACTTCCTTATTACTCAATTTCTCCAACATACTCAGTATGCTGCAACCATGGTTATATTGCAGGTGAGGAGTATGAGTGTCCTGATTGCGGTAACTCAACAGAGGTTTATAGCCGTATTACAGGTTACTATCGTCCTGTTCAGAACTTTAATGATGGTAAAGCGCAGGAGTTCAAGGACAGAAGAGTTTACGATATTGCAAACTCTCACATTAAGAGAGAAGACAGAACTGTTGACCACGCTCATTGCGATTGCTGCAAAAAAGAAGAGGTAGTTACAGTTGATGCAGATTCAAAATTCATTCTCTTTGCAACAAAAACTTGCCCTAAGTGTAAAATAGCTGCTCAGCTTCTTGATAAGAAGGGCGTTTCTTATGAAAAGCTCTTCGTTGAAGAGAACAGAGACTTTGCAACTCAGCTTGAGTTAAAGCAGGCTCCAACACTCGTTATCCAGAAGGGCGATGTATTTGAAAAAATTGCAGACCTTCCTGCAGTTAAAGAGTTTATTGAAAGCCTTTAATTCAAACAGCAGGGTTGTATCAATAAGGATACAACCCTGCTTTCTAAACGGAGTGAAAATTATGTACGATATTATAGTTGTAGGTGCAGGCCCTGCAGGACTTACCGCTGCTCTTTATGCTCTTAGAGCATCAAAAAGCGTGCTTGTTATTGAACAGTCTACATTCGGTGGTCAGGTAACTTTTTCTCCAAAAATTGAAAACTATCCAGGTATCCCTGAAATGAGCGGTAACGAGTTTGCTGATAAGCTTCTTGACCAGGTGCTCTCAATGGGTGCAGAGGTTGAAATGGAAAAGGTTACAGGCATTGTTGATGAAGGCAACAGAAAGCTTGTTTTCGCAGATAACAAGGTTTTTGAGGCTCAGGCAGTTATTGTTGCTGTTGGTGTTCATCACAGGCAGCTTGGCCTTCCAAATGAAAATCAGCTCGTTGGTAACGGAGTGTCATATTGTGCTGTTTGCGACGGAGCTTTCTTTAAGGATAAGGTTACAGGTGTTGTTGGTGGTGGAAACTCCGCTTTGCAGGAAGCAGTACTTCTTTCCGACCTTTGTGAAAAGGTATATGTTTTCCAGAATCTTGCTTTCTTCACAGGTGAGAAAAAGCTTCTTGAAATTCTTAATAACAAACCTAATGTTGAGCTTATGACTGAGGTTACAGTTAAAGAGCTTAAGGGCGAAAATGAGCTTGGAAGCGTTGTTCTTAATACAGTAATGGGCGAAAAAGAGGTAAAGGTAGACGGTCTTTTCGTTGCTATAGGTCTTGAGCCTAAAAACTCTGCTTTTGCAGAGGTTGCAGCCCTTGATGAAAACGGCTATTTCGGTTCAGATGAAAGCTGTGTTACTAAAACTGCAGGTATATTTGTTGCAGGCGACTGCCGTCAGAAGAGTATACGACAGATTACAACTGCTTCTGCAGATGGCGCAGTTGCAGCCCTTGCAGCTTGCAGATACATTGATAATAAATAAAAATTTTGTAAATTGACGACAAAGTGTGTTTTTTGTCGTCAATTTGTGCTATAATCAGAAATATAAAATATATTAAAAGAGGTGATTGTATGGTCGAAAGAACAACTGAAGAGCATGTGGATTTAGACCGTCTTAATGATGGCGTAAGCGAAATTCGTCCATATAAATCAAAACAGGCAAAAATGGAAGAAAAAGAAGAGAAAAAAACCGCAAAAGAGGATAAAAGAATTGCTAAAGAAGAGAAAAAATCAAGCAATGAGTTAAAGGATAGCTCAATAGTTGCTCTTATTATTTCAATTTTGTTCTTTATTGCGGTTGTGGGGTATAGCGTTGTTGCATTTGGCCACATTCCTTTTGTGGAAAAGTGGAGAAATATATGGATTGAAACGGCTATGACTACCGACCAACATAAGTGGCTCGCTCAAAGCTTTTTCCCTGAGTGGCTTATTGATGATGTTATGTCCCGTCAGGTTGATATAAAGGATATGGGTATTACTGAAATTGACCCTAACAAAGACCTTTTCGGCGGAATTATTGACCCTACTGAGCTTGTTGTAGGTGAGCCCGATTCAAAAGGAAACATTGTTTATGCCAACAACATTGAGGAGGGTATTGTAATTCTTAATGTTGAAGACACAAACTTTAAGGGGAAATTGATAATCATTGATGACCCGTCAAGAGTTTTCCTAGGGGTAACCGATTATAAGGGTTCAAGAGGAGAATTTATCTGCGATTATCTTGAAAAAGAAAATGCAGTAGTAGGCGTAAACGCTTCAGGATTTATTGACACAGGCGGAGTAAGCCTTGGCGGTCAGATTTCAGGTATGTGCGTTTCTCAGGGAGAATATTGGGGTTCATATAAATCCAAATATACTCTCATGGGCTTTGATAAAGATAATAGAATGATTGTTGGCGGAACAGGTGATTGGGAGCAATACAATATCCGCGATGGTATGCAGTTCAGACCAACCCTTATTCTTAACGGAGAAAAGGTTGTTGAAGATTCTGCAGGTTGGGGGCTTCAACCTCGCACCACAATGGGCCAATGTGCCAACGGTGTTGTGCTTATGCTTGTTGTTGATGGCAGACAGGTTGGCTACTCTTTAGGTGCTACAATGGAAGATTGCGCAGATATTCTTCTCGAATATGGTGCAGTTACTGCTGCGGCATGCGATGGTGGTTCATCTTCTGTTATCGGCTATGAGGGAGAGATTATAAATGAGCCTTCAACTAATATGCCAACAGGCAGATACCTTCCTAACGCATGGCTTGTAAGAAGCAAAACATCTCAATCTACAAATGAGGCAGAGTGATAAGACTATGAAAAGACAGGAAGCATTTATAAACCAAAAGAATATGCTTAAAGGCGGTCTTCATTGCCATACAACCCGTTCAGATGGTGATGGTACACCTGAAGAGGTTATACGTCTTCATAAAGAAAATGGTTATGATTTTCTTGCTCTTACAGACCATAAAATATACAACTACAAAAACTTTGCAGAGGATGTTGAAATAACAATAATTCCCGGCATGGAGTTTGATAACACTTTTGTAAGAGAAAATGGCTTCAGAACATACCATACTGTTTTTATCGGTCCTGATGATGAAACAAACGGCTATGGTCAGGACGAAAAAATGCCAAAAGGCGAGGCTACAAATCAGCAGGAATTCCAGAAATATCTTGACGAGGCTCACGCTAAAAATAATCTTACAATTTATTGCCATCCTCAATGGAGCTCAACTCCTACAAGGTATTTTGATCAGTTAAAGGGCAATTTTGCTTTTGAAATATGGAATAGTGGATGTGCTATTGAGGATCTTATGGATACCGATAACGGTATGTATTGGGATGAGATTTTAGGTCAGGGCAAAAAGATTTTTGCAGTTGCTACCGATGATGGTCATGCTATGTATCAGCATTGCTGCGGTTGGGTAATGGTAAATGCAGAGAACAATGTCAAATCAATCCTTGAAGCGTTGGAGAGTGGTGCGTTCTATTCTTCCTGCGGTCCTGTAATTAAGGATTTTTACGTTGATGATGAGAATGTTGTTCATATTGAAACAAGTGAATGCGAAAAGATAATTTTCCAATGCGATAAGCATCCGTCAAGAATGGTTGCTTCAGAGGGTGAACCTCTCACAAGCGGAGAGTGGAACCTGAAGGATGAATACGAATATATTCGCGCAACGGTCATTGACAAAGATGGCAATAGAGCGTGGACCAATCCGATATTTATAAAGATGAAGTAAATTTTTTTGAACTTACTCTCTGTTTTGAAACGGAGTTGCAATTATAACGAAACAAACCCCAATGAACTTTTTGAGTTCATTGGGGTCTTTCTATTTGCTATTTGCTAACCGCTATATGCTGGCAGATGGCAGCTTCGCTCTGTGCTTTGCGCTTTGTACTTACATAGATTCAGGTGTCTCAATTTTAAGCATTGAAAGCACATTTCTCATTGTGTTGCGAACGCATACGCAAAGGAAGATTCTTGCCTGCATAAGAGCTTCATCCTCAACCATAACTCTCTGAGCGTTATAGAAACGGTGGAACTTTGTTGCAAGGTCTGTTGCATAGTGTGTAATCTTTGCAGGGTCATATGTGTTTGCTGCATTTACGATTACGCCTGTGAGAGCACCGAGGTGAGCAATAAGGTCTGTCTCCTCATCACTTGTGAGAAGAGTAAGCTCTTCTTTAGAAGGCTTTCTTGAAACAATACCCTCGCTAGCAAGCTTTTTAAGAATACTGCAGATTCTTGCGTGAGCGTACTGGCAATAGTAAACAGGGTTCTGGTTTGACTGCTCAATAGCAAGGCCTAAGTCAAAGTCCATAGCTGAGCCTGCCTCTCTCATATTGAAGAGGAAACGAACTGCATCAATTGGAACCTCGTCAAGAAGGTCAACAAGAGTAATAGCCTTACCTGTACGCTTTGACATTTTAACAGGCTTGCCGTCTTTCATAAGGTTAACAAGCTGCATAAGCACAACGTCAAGCTTGTCTCCATCAATACCAACAGCTTCCATAGCGCCCTTCATACGTGCAACGTGGCCGTGGTGGTCTGCACCCCAAACGTCAATAGCCTTATCGAAGCCGCGTTTTTCAAGCTTGTTTCTGTGGTATGCAATATCAGCTGCAAAGTATGTTGGGTTGCCGTTCTGACGGATAAGAACATCGTCCTTAAGCTCAAGGTTATCAATATATTCCTGAGTTTTACCCTGACGCTTAAGAATTTCTGTCTGTATCTCAATATTTTTATACCAAAGAGCACCTTCCTTTTCGTAGGTGTAGCCGTTCTTTGTAAGTATATCAATTGTTTCCTTAAGCTCGCCACCGTTGTGGAGAGTAAGCTCTGAGAACCATGTGTTATAGTCGATTCTGTATTTTGCCATTGCTGCCTTCATTGTGGCAATGTTTTTTGGAAGAGCAAATTCAACAAGGGCTTTTCTTCTTTCTTCTTCAGAAACGTCGAGAAGGCCTGTGCCGAATTCGTCAATATAGCTTTGAGCGAGCACGCGGATATCGTCACCGTGGTAGCTATCCTCAGGAAGCTCGATTGAATCCTCGCCATTGATAATCTGCTGATAACGTATATCAAGAGAAAGAGCGAATTTATCTATCTGGTTACCTGCATCGTTAACATAGAATTCTCTTTCAACCTCATAACCTGCCCAATCAAGCACAGCAGCAAGGCAATCACCTAAAGCACCGCCGCGGGCATTACCCATGTGCATAGGTCCTGTTGGGTTAGCGGAAACGAATTCAACGTTGATTTTCTTACCGTTACCAAAGTCGCTTCTGCCGTATTTATCACCACAAGCATCAACATCAAGAAGAATTTCTGCATAGAAATCCTGCTTTAAAAAGAAGTTGATAAAGCCGGGGCCTGCAACGGAGCATTCCTTGAAATATGTTCCGTCAAGATTGATTTTATTAAGAATTTCTTCTGCGATTTTTCTTGGAGGCATTCTCAGAGCCTTTGAAAGCATAAATGCCGCATTAGCAGAATAATCGCCGTTGTTTCTGTCTGCAGGAATTTCTGTTTTGAAGGCAGGGATTTCTGCTTCAATGAAAACTCCTTCAGCAATATTTTTGTTTATAGCGTCTGTTACAGCGCTGATAATCTGTTCTTCTGCAAGTTTAATTAATTTAGACATATTTAAACCTCATTTATTTTCATTAAAAGATTGTTTTCGCCAATAATTTCTCCGTTGCTTTGGAGTGTGTAGCAAAGAAGAATTTTTCCTGAAACGTCTGGAATCTGAGCATTTACTCTTTGTGCTACAATATCCATACTCATTTCACCGAAAGGTGTTCTGTAAATACAGGAATGGGTCTTACCTTCTTCAATAAGAAATGTTGTCTCGTAAACGCCTTTTCGGCTCATTTCTATGAAATGGTCATTAATTACTTTAACAACTGTTTCGCATTTGCCCATTTCTGTATCAGGCTCGGTGTAGGAAATGGTTTTGATACCATCAATTTCCTGCATAGTGCCCAGAGCTTTGAGTTTACTGCTTTCTCTGTCGTCGTGATACTGTTGTTCACTGACAAATTCTATTTCAACTTTTCTCATCGGTTTCGTTCCTCAGCATACTCAATAAGTTTATCTATAAGGTCTGAGTACTCGATACCTACCTGACCGAAAAGCTTAGGGAACATTGAAATTGATGTAAAGCCTGGGAGAGTGTTAATCTCGTTAAGGTAGCATGTGCCGTCTTCTGCCAAGAAGAAGTCAACTCGTGAGCAACCCTCACAACCAAGTGCTTTGTAAGCATATATAGCGGCTTTTCGTACCTTTTCGCTAACCTCTTCAGGTAAATCGGCAGGGATTGCAAGACCTGTAGAGTTATCTATGTATTTAGCGTCGTAATCGTAAAATTCTGCAGTAGGAAGAATTTCACCTATACATGAAGCAACAGGGTTTTCATTACCCATAACAGCACATTCAATTTCTCGACCGATAAGAGTTTCCTCTAAAACTGCCTTGTAGTCATTTTCAAAGGCAACTGTAAGAGCTACCTTTAATTCTTCAAGATTGTGTGCTTTTGATATACCAACGGAAGAGCCGGCATTTGCAGGCTTAACGAAAATAGGGAAGCCTAGTTTTTCGATAATTGGCTCTAAGTTAACATTTCCGCTTTCATACTCTGTTTTTGTAAAAGCGGCCCATTTTGCACCTGGGATGCCTGCCGCATCTGCAAGAGTGTTTGTAACGGCTTTATCCATACACATACCGCTTGCCAGAAGACCGCAACCAACATAAGGGATTCCAGCAAGCTCAAAAAGACCCTGAATTGTGCCATCCTCACCATTTTTGCCGTGAAGCACAGGGAAAATAACATCTATAGCGATTTTTTCTACACAACCATCTCTCATAACAAGAAGGGCTTTATCCTTTCTGTCAGGAGAAATAACTGCTGAAGAAGTGAAACCACTTTCTGCCCATGAGCCGTTTTCGATACTGTCGATATCACCTGAATAGTAAAGCCATCTGCCGTCTTTAGTAATACCGAGAGTAAGAACATTATATTTATCTCTGTTTATGTTTCTTAAAACAGATGCACTTGAGCGAAGAGATACCTCATATTCGCTTGAACAACCGCCAAAAATAACAAGTAAATTTTTCAAAAAATCACCTTTTATAAAAAAATATAAAACCGCATAAAACTACATTTTAAATAATAACACAATAAAAGTTTGAAATCAATTATTAAATAGTATGATTATTTAATAATACTGTTTACCTTTTTAGATAAAAATGCTACAATATTAAAAAGATTTGCAAAAGGATGGCAAAAATATGGAATTAAATAAGATTCTCAGCCACGTTGACCATACACTTTTAAAGCAACAGTCAACATGGGAGCAGATTAAAGCAATTTGTGATGACGGAATAAAATTTGGCACTGCAAGCGTATGTATTCCACCTGTATATGTTAAGGAATGTGCAGATTATTGTGGTGATAAATTAAGCATCTGCACTGTTATAGGCTTTCCTAACGGCTATAACACAACCGCTTGCAAGGTTTTTGAAACTGCAGACGCAGTAAAAAATGGTGCAGATGAAATTGATATGGTTATAAATATCGGTTGGCTTAAGGATAAAAGATATGACCTTATTCTTAACGAAATCAAGGAAATAAAAAAGGCTTGTAACGGCAAAATTTTAAAGGTTATTATTGAAACCTGCCTTCTTACAGACCAAGAGAAAATAAAAATGTGTCAGCTTGTTACAGAAGCAGGAGCAGATTTTATTAAAACTTCCACAGGCTTTTCAATTGCAGGCGCAACCTTTGAGGATATTAAGCTTTTCTCCGAAAATATTGGTGAGAATGTGAAAATGAAGGCGGCAGGGGGCATAAGCTCTCTTGACGATGCAGAAAAATTCCTTTCTCTCGGAGCCGAAAGACTTGGTACAAGCAGAATAGTAGCTATTGCAAAAAGCGAGCAGGGCGAAGGCTATTAATTAAGATTTTTTAAGGTGGTGGAAATATGAAGCTTAGCATGGAAACAATGTATTTCCCTGAAGCGAAATTTCATCATAAAAAAGAAATGATGGCTGATTGGGTAGCAACAAGCGAAAACGCCGCCAAATTTTCTTGGGTAGCAGTAGTATCTTGTGTCGGTGCAGTTGTCTCGACGTTAGCATTTAAGGATGATTTTTTCTTTATTTATATTGGCTGCGCATTGGTTTTTCTCATAGGTGCACTACTATGTAAAAAATGGCTTTATCCAGCTTATCTTGCAGTTTTTGCAGGTGAGATGCTTAGCTTTGTCAGGTTTTATCTTGAGATGCCTGAAAACAAGGCGGTTTTCGGTATTGCAATAGTAGTTGCGGTCATGGGATTGATACCGTCATATTTTGCTTTCAGGTGTATTTATAATTATACGTCAATATTCAAAGAACTTGAAAAAGAAGAAGCATTCCCCAATTTTATTGCAAATACCGCAGATTTATACGGCGAAAAAATTTATTTTCAGGATGAAGAGGAAACTATTCTGGAAAATGTAACCGAGGCGTCATATAATCCCTTTAATTCTGCTCAAGATGTAAAATCGGAAGAGGTGCGACGCCACCAGGAAGCAAGGTTTGATACATTTGATAGGAATGACGAACCGAAGCGAATGGATATCGGTGTGAATGGCAACCTTGTTTCACACGATGAAGAGGAAGAAAAGCGCAGGCTAAAGGAAAAGAAAGCGAAAGAAGGCGGATTTTTCATAGGAAACTACGAGCTTGTTTTCTGCCATGGAGATTGGTCTGTTGCGGATAGCGACCAGAAACGTCAATTTATGGGGAAATGGCGAGAAAATGTTCAGGAAGCAACTAATAATTTTCCTATGGTTGCTTTGTTCCTTGCAATGGCGGCTATGACATCAGGCTTTGGTTCTGTTATGGGAATACTGAATTTTGCTGTAATTATAGTATTTATTATTGCTACAAATCATATGAATATGGGTAGATGGTACGCACCAATTACAATGTTTATTGCAATAATATATTCCTTGTCCCTTGCAACCTCAGCTATATCTGTTCTTATGCTCGCGGGTGCATATCTTGTTGGATTCAGAATGTTTACAGGAGTAATACGTTATATCCTCAATTACAAAAGCTATAAAATATTATCAAAGCAAACAGGCTTCCCCACATTTATAAGAACAACTGCTGACCTTTATGCAGACAAAATGTATATTGTAGAAAAACAGGCACCGTTAGTAAAAAAAGACCCATCTCAGAGAGTTGTAAGGGTTATGGATATAGGCTACGACAATAAGCCTAAAAAAGATGAAGGCGCGTGGAATGCCTTTGACTATATGGATGAAAAAGCTGATGAAAAGGATGATAAAAATGAAAGCTGAATTTCTTGTTAATGAATTTATTTATCCACCAAAAACTGTAACAGACAGTTGCCACGCTTCAACTGTTTTGCCACTTGCTGACGGAACAGTTGTTTCTGCATGGTTCGGTGGCACAAAAGAGGGTAACGATGACGTAAAAATATGGGTAAGCGTTCGCGAAAACGGTAAGTGGGCACAGCCCTACAGCATAGCCGTTGACGGAGAACCCCTTCCCCATTGGAATCCCGTTCTTTTTCTCAGAAAAAACGGCGAAATAATACTCTATTTCAAATATGGTAAGCCTATTCCCAAGTGGGTTACATACTACGCAATTTCTAAGGATGGGGGCAAAAGCTTTTCAAAGCCACAGGTGCTTGTTCCGGGAGATGATGACGGTGGCAGAGGGCCTGTCAAAAATAAGGCAATAAGGCTTTCTGACGGCACTGTTGTTGCGCCTGCTTCAAAGGAATCTCTCAGAAAATCATGGAAGTGTTTTGTTGATATTTCAAAGGATGATGGACTAACATATGAACATTCTAATTTTGTTTTAAGAAGCAAGAAAAATGGTAAAACTGTTGGTATGATTCAGCCTACATTGTGGGAAAGCGAAAACGGTCTTCATATGCTCATAAGAACAAATATGGGCCATATTTACAGAAGTGATAGCAAGGATTTCGGTAAAACATGGTGCAAGGCATATGAGACACCAATGGGCAATCCCAACAGCGGTATTGATATTGTTAAAATGGATGATGGTACACTTGTTCTTATAATGAACCCCATATTTGAAAACTGGGGCGACAGAGCACCCCTTGTTTTAATGGCATCAACAGATGGTGGCGATACCTTTACCGAAATATTTAAATGCGAGCCTACCGAGGGCGACCACGAATTCAGTTATCCTGCAATGGTGGCAGATGGCGATGTTTTGCATATTACATATACTCACCAACGCGAAGGTATAGTGTATCAGCAGGTTAAAGTTACAAAATAAGAAAATGGAAAATAATCACCTTTTTCAAAGATTTTTGAAAAAGGTGATTATTATTTTTGTTTATATGTTGCACTTTACAAAGCTTTTTGGTAGAATGTATATGTCAAAAATTGGACTCATTTAATATGTAATGTAAAAAGGAGTTTTATGATGCCCGAAGCAATCAAGCTCTACCCTCAGCTTACAAGGGTAGTAAAACATTTCAAAAAATTCGATATTGAGGTACCGAAGGCTCTTCTTGAGTCGAAGCCTCAGAAGCCTGATTTGTCAGATTTTCCGTATCCTCTTCCGCAGCGCAAAAAGGACTATACCTGCTTTTGCACAAGCGCAGACGGTGCCCAATGGTACGGCTCAAACGGCGGTGTAACTCGCTATGACAGCAAGGCAGAAAGTCTTTCAAATGTGGTAATGCATTTCAGCGCTCACAGAGATTTACTTGATAATCACGTGTCTGCTATTGTGCCTGATGGTGATTGCGGTGTGTGGGTGCTTACAGATAATGGCGCAACTCACATTGCAATGGTGCTCATGTCTATGGAGGAGAAGGCTGAAAGGCTTCTCGAAGAATCTCACAAATATGTTGCTCGCCATGGCATGTACAGCCAGAAATATCTTTCAGAGGCAGGTAACCTTGATTCAATCCTTCCTTACGGCAGCAGTGATAATGATGGTAGCTTCTCATCTGCTCACGCAATGGGTGAAATCTTCCGTTACGCTACTCTTAAAAGAGAGCTTGGAGAATATCATGAGGATACAATAAAGGCTCGCGAAAGTGCTTTGAGAGCAAGTGAAGCTAACCTTCTTCTTATGTATATTTCAGGTAGAGGAGATGGCTTTGTTGCAAGAAGCTATCACACCAAGGATGAGCCTATACCAGATGATGGTCTTTTTTATAAAAAGAATGGCGCTACTGCAGTTTGTGTTAACACAACAGGTGCACGCGAAAGAGGCATAGTTGGTCTTGAGGTTAAGGCGGATGCTCCTATTCCTGAGAGGCTTCGTAAATACTACGCTGAAAAGGGTAATGAAGATACAGACATTACATATAAAGGCGACACAAGTAGTGATGAAATCACACATCATTATATGCACCTTCTTGTAGCCCACGAATTTTTAGGCCTTGAGGATCCTGAATATGATGAGCTTCTTAAAAATGCTGCAAGAAACACTACGATGCACATGATTACAAATAACTTTGCTCTCAGAGAAGCAAGTGGTGAATACACAACATGGGCAAAGTGGAATCTTGAATATTTCAACAGCCCTATGGGTTGGGCAGATGCTTGCCTTAACGCAGGCCAGATGCTTATGTACCTTAATGTTACAATGCACCTTACAGGTGAGCAGGGCATTTTCAGAAAAACTCATGATGAACTTATAGAAAAAGGATATGCTGATTTAACATATAAGCACTATGACCGCTTCCATCATGTAAGTATTCAGGGTGGCGTTGAAGACAGAGTAGAAATTATGTATGGCGACCATATGCTTGCAGTTCTTTCTCTCTGGGGTCTGTGTACACTTGAAAAGGACGAGGAGCTTCTCAAAAAATACAGAGCGGCTTTCAGAAGCTGGAGATATTCTCTTGCTCCCGAATATAACCCGGGTTACGACTTCCCATACTTCCTCAGCGACCCAGAGAATGCAAAGCCTGATGCAGAGAAAATCAGAACATGGTTCTACCGCTTCAATGTTTCACGTCTTGCTGCAAAGGTTTCTCTCAGTGCCCGTCGCGATATTCCTAAAAAGGAATTGATGGGTGATTATAATGAAACCTCATGCCTGCTTCCTAATGATGAGCACTTTATTGCTAAGTATGACAGAAATCCACTTGAATTCAAGGATGAGGACAGTGGCGGAGCTTTATGTGTGGAAGGTTGCTATCCATACACCTTTGCCTATTGGTTAGGCAGATATTTCAGATTTATTGAGGAGGGCACAAACTAATGTCAAAATCAATTAAACTTATCGGTAATGCCCACCTTGACCCAATTTGGCTCTGGCGTTGGCAAGAGGGCTGCGCAGAAGTTCTTCAGACCTTCAGAAGCGCTCTCGACAGATTAAATGAATATAATGATTTCGTTTTCACCTGCTCATCTGCTGCTTATTATGAATGGGTTGAGCAGATAGACCCTCAAATGTTCGAGGAAATAAGAGCAATGGTGAAAAAAGGTAGATGGGTGCCTGTAAACGGATGGTGGGTGCAGCCCGACTGCAATATGCCGTCGGCAGAGAGCTTTGCACGTCAGGCGCTTTACAGCCAGCTTTATTACTACGAAAAATTTGGTATCACCTGCAGAACAGGTTACAATGTGGATTCCTTCGGCCACAATGCAATGATGCCTCAGCTTCTTAACAAGGGCGGAATGTATTCTTATGTTATGCAACGTCCCGATATACGCGAAAACAGCGATATTCCCGAAAACCTCTTCTGGTGGGATAGCGAGGACGGTTCAAGAGTTCTTACTTACAGAACACCTACAGGATACACTGCTCACGGTAAAGAGGATATAGACAGAAAGCTTGAAGAAATCAACAAGAGAGTGGAAGAAACAGGCCACGGAATGATGATGTTCTATGGCGTTGGTAACCACGGTGGCGGTCCTACAAAGGGCGATATTGAGTACTTGAAGGCAAACCTTGAAAAAGAAGGCTTTAACGACCTTGAATTCTCATCTCCTGAGGATTATTTTGATGACATATATAACGATTTCCTCAATATTCCATCATGGAAGGATGAGCTTCAGCACCACGCAAGCGGTTGCTACAGCGCAACTTCTCTTGTAAAGGCACTTAACCGTAAGGCAGAAAATGTTCTCGGTGCATCAGAGAAGTGGGATACAATTGCTTCTCTTGTTACAGGCTCAAAGCCTTCTACAGAGCGCTTCAAGGATGCATGGAAAAAGGTTTGCTTCAATCAGTTCCATGATATTCTTTGCGGATGCTCAATTATGGAAAGCTATGAGGATGTTAAGGAGTCCGAGGGCTATGCGCTCAATATTGCATCTGAGGCTTATAATAATGCGGTTCTCAAAATAGCAAGAAAAATAGATACATGGGTTGATGGAGTAAGTGAGCCGGTTCTTGAAACACGCCACTACACCGGTGCAGACAACGGCTTCCCAAGACCCGTTGTTGTATTTAACCCTCATTCATACGATATTGAAATCCCTGTAAGAATGTATCACCCATCAAAGAGTGTTACAGATAGCGAGGGTAACGATGTTCCATTCCAGAATGTGCGTTCATCAAGAACAAATGATGACCACCTTGATACATTGTTCCTTGCAAAGGTTCAGGGCTTTGGTTATAACACATACTGGCTTGAGCCTGATGGCGATTTAAGGGCTCCGAAGGAACTCGGCGGTGAACAGGATTTCTTTATGGAGAACGAGTATATTGCTGTTGAGCTTGATAAGGAAACAGGCTTTATCAAGAGTCTTGTGGATAAATCAACAGGTGAGGATTTAGCGAGCGATAACTTCCTTGCGATTCCTACTGTTATTGATGATGAATCTACAGATACATGGGCTCACAATGTTTTCAAATTCCACAAGGTAAAGGGTCTTATGGAGCTTGTAAGCATTGAGCGCGTTGAAAGCGGTGCTTTACGTTCAGTTATCCGCACAAAGCATAAGTTCAACGATTCATATCTCACTCAGGAATTCATCCTTGCAAAGAAACAGAAAACACTCCGTGTTGATTGCAAGGCTATGTGGCAGGAAAAATTCACAATGCTTAAATTTGCTTTCCCAGTTGGCGGAAACGAAGAAATCAGCACATATGAAATCCCTGCAAGCTTTATTAAAAGACCTTGTAACGGCGAAGAGGAGCCTGCGCTTAACTGGGCAGACCTTACAGTTACAAAGAATGGCAAGCGCGTAGGTCTCTCTGTTATGAGCGATTCTAAATACAGCTATGATTGTCCTGGAGCAGAGTTAAGATTAACAGCTCTCAGAAATGTAATTTTTGCAGACCACTATTCTGACAGACCTGCTGCAGACTTCAACTTTACTGATGAAGGTCTTAACCGCTTCTCATACGGCATCTACCTTCACTCAGGCGAGGCTGAAAACAGCGATGTTGTGAAAGAAGCTCACATTTTCAATAATAATGTGGTTGCAGTTCCTGAAAGCTATCATAAGGGTCAGCTTCCTCAAAAGGATTGCTTCCTTTATACAAACCTCGATAACGTGAATATTACAGCATTAAAGAGATGTGAGGATGGCTCAGGCGATCTTATTATAAGACTTTACGAAACAAAGGGTATTGAAGATTCAAAGGGCTACCTGATGAGTAAGCTTTTCGATAACGGTTTCTGGTTTGATATTAAGAAGCACGAAATTAAGACTTTCAGGGTAGATAGAGATACGAAGGTTCGTGAAATCAATTTCCTTGAAGGTATTGTAAAATAAAAAACTGCTTCCCTTCGGGGAAGCAGAAAAGTCAAACTTTAAAGGCGGATAGCTTGTGGCTTATTAAAAGCGCAACAGCGATTTTAATTAAATCAGGAATAATAAATGGTACAACGCAAACAAGAAGAGCGCTAACAAAGCTTTCAAGGCTGAGTTCTTTAAGATAAAGAATTGTGTACCACAAGGTTCCGAAAAGATAGCAAGCTAAAAGCCCTGAAATCAGTCCAACGGCTTTGATTTTTGAAGAGCTGCCAAAACGTGTAGCAAAGCAATAAATGAAAGCTGTGAAAATAAATCCTAAAATGTATCCTCCCGTAGCACCCATAAGGTGTCCTAGGCCTCCTGAAAATCCGGCGAAAACGGGAAGCCCGATTATTCCTAAGAAAATGTAAAGAATAATGCTGAGTAAACCTCGTTTTCCCCCGAGAATAGTAAGGGCGCAAAAAACGCCTAATGCTTGCAAGGTAAAGGGTACAGGTGAGGGAATAGTAATGAATGCAGAAACTGCAATAATTGCAGAAAACAGAGCAATTAAAATATAACCTTTTAATTTGTTTTTGTTTTCGCTCATTTATATCACCTCGCCGAAAAATACTACCATATGATATAATTATTGTCAAATCAAAAAGAAAGAAGGAAGATTATGGAAACTTTAATGGAATTAGGTACTAAAATAATTAGTATCTTCGAAGCCATTATGGGTATGGATTTCGTAAGTGAAATTATACCTATGCTTATTATGTGGGCAATAGGCGGCGTGCTTATTTACTGCGCTATTGTTAAGGACATGGAACCAACGCTCCTCTTACCAATGGGCTTTGGTACAATCCTTGTAAACTTGCCACTTGCTCTTACAGAAGGTGTTATTTCTGAACACGGTGCAATTGAAGTTCTTTACAATGCCGGTGTTGCAAACGAATTATTCCCGCTTCTGTTGTTTATCGGTATCGGTGCTATGATTGACTTTGGACCTGTTCTTTCAAATCCAAAGCTTATGATTTTCGGTGCTGCAGCTCAGTTTGGTATTTTCTTTACACTTTCAGTTGCATCACTTTTCTTCCCAATCAATGAAGCAGCATCTATTGCTATTATCGGTGCGGCAGACGGCCCCACATCTATCTTTGTTGCAGCAACACTCGGTTCTAAATATATCGGTGCTATCATCGTTGCGGCATACTCTTACATGGCTCTTGTTCCAATGGTTCAGCCACCAATTATTAAGCTCCTTACAACTAAGAAAGAGCGAAAAATCCGTATGAAATACGAGGGTAAAGCAGTTTCCAAGAAAACAAGAATTCTTTTTCCAATCGTTGTTTCAATTATTGCAGGTGTTGTTTCACCTCAGTCAGCAGTTCTTATCGGTTTCCTTATGTTTGGTAACCTTATCAGAGAATGTGGTGTCCTTGATTCACTTTCAGAAACAGCACAGAAAACCCTTGCTAACCTAATTACAATTCTCCTCGGTATCACTGTTGCAAGAAATATGAACGCTCAGGATTTCCTTACAATAGAAACAGCTCTTATTCTTGGTCTTGGTCTTGTTGCTTTCGTTTTCGATACAGCGGGTGGCGTTCTCTTTGCAAAGTTCCTCAACATTTTCCTTCCGGAAGGAAAGAAGTTCAACCCAATGATTGGTGCTGCAGGTATTTCTGCATTCCCAATGTCATCCCGTGTTGTTCATAAGCTTGGTCTTGAGGAAGATAATCAGAACTTCCTTCTTATGCACGCAACAGGCGTTAACGTTTCAGGTCAGGTTGCCTCGGTTATTGCCGGTGGTATGATTCTTAGCTTCTTTGCTAAATAATAGGAGGTATATGTATGTTTAATCTTCTTATGATGAGTTTTTTAGAGTCTATAGGACTTGAATTTACAACTAAGAATTTCGGCGAAGCGCTTCTCTGCTCAGTTGCCGGTATGGTTGGTATTTTCATTGTTATTGGTATAATTATTCTTTCAGTTTCAATCCTCAATAAATCAGGAAACAAAAAGGAAAAATAATTATGGATTTCAAGAAGTTTATAAATGGTGCTTTAGGCAGACCAGAAAAAGGAGACACTGTTAAGCCATTCGGCTTAAGAGGCAGAGTTTCAGGTTATATTCTCACAAAGGCACAGCGTAATATTCCTACTTGCGGATATAATTATGAAGCAGACCTTACAAGATTCTGGGAAGAATTTCAGAACTTTAAAAAGGAATGCGGTTACCACATATCATTTAATACAATAATGATGAAGGTGCTTGTTGAAGGCTTAAAGGAAGCACCAAAGCTTAATGCTCACCTTAAATTCAACACAACATCTTCCTGCGGTACAATTGTTTTAAAGAAGCATATTGATGTTGCAATGCCTATTGTTCTTGAAAACGGCGAAACCTTTCCGCTTAAGGTGGAGGCAGCTGAAGGAAAAACACTTCAGGAGCTTTCCGCTCAGATAGATAACCTTGTAGAGCGTCTTAAAAAGACGGATATAGATAAGGTTATGTTTGAGGTTATAGCCCAAAGAACAGTTGGCCTTATGCTCAGCGGTGCAGTTGTTCCAACAATTGCACAGACTGTTACAGGCTATGTTGGCAAGCACAAGGTTGCTAAGGTCAAAGACCATTTCCATCGTAACCCTCGTGATGGCTCTATTCTTCTTATGGAAGAGCTTAGCGAAGGTACTGTGTGCCTTACAAACTGGGGCCCTTTGTATGAAGGTCTTAACGGCAATGTAACATATACACCTCTTCTTTTTCCGCAGACTTTCTTAATGGCTATGGGAAGTATAAGAGATACAGAATACGCCTTCAAGAACGAACAGGGTGTAGTTGATATAGGAATTAAAAAGCTTCTGCCTATAACACTTATGTTTGACCACAGAATAGGTGGCTTTAATGATGTTATGCCATTTATCAAGAAACTTGATGAAATATTCCAGAATCCCGAAATAATGAGAGAATGGTAAATAAAAACACCCTGAGATTAAATCTCAGGGTGTTTTTATCTAACAGATAAAACATAAAAGATAATAATTTCAGGGAAGCTCCGCTTCCGGACATTTTAAGCTTCGCTAATTACTATCAAGTTGAACTTAATAATATCTTTCCCTCTTTTTCTTCTTTGCAAATTTATAAATAAGATAAATCACTACAAGTGCAAGTGAAACGGAAAGACCAATATAAGCATCAATGTTTGAGTTGCCCTCAATTTTCAATTCGTTCCACAGCATAGACATATATTGCTGTGTGTCATAATCAAGGTTTTCAAAAATCTGTGTTTTCGGCATTTCTGATTCATCAGGATAAAGAATAGGGTCTCCCTTTAAATCATAATCTTCAGATTCTAAAACGAGAGTGTGAGGAGATGCGTAACAAACATAGTTGGCATTTGCAACCGCTACATCTTCCTCGCACATAAAGTTGATGTAAAGCTCTGCAGCCTCTTTGTTTTCTGCATTTTTCGGTACGCACATAGCGTCTACGAAGAAGTTAACGCCCTCTTTAGGATAGCAGAATGCAAGGTCAGGGTTTACATCGTACATTGTAAGAAAGTCTCCTGCATAGTACGGAGCAAGAGCTGCATCGCCGTTTTCCATTTTGTTAAAGACCTCGTCCATAACGTAGCTTGAAACGAGAGGGTTTTGCTCCTTGAGCTTTTCAATAGCTAAATCCCATTCCTTTAAATCAGTAGTGTTTATGCTCTGACCTAAAAGAAACTGGGCAACACCGAATGCATCACGAGGGTTGTTGAACATAAGGATTTTGCCTTTGTACTGTTCATCCCATAGCGCGTTCCAGCTATCAATTTCGCCATCAACCATGGTGGTGTTGTAAATAAGCCCTACCATACCAACGGTGTAAGGAACGGTATACTTGTTTTCGGGGTCGTAGTAAAGATTTTTGTATTTATCGAGAATATACTTGTAGTTAGGAATATTTGAGAAATCAAGCTCTGCAAGCATTTCTTCCTCAACAAGCTTTGCAATCATATAGTCCGATGGAATAATTACATCGTAATTAGCACCGCCACTTTTAAGCTTGTTGTACATATTTTCGTTGCTTTCGTAGTTTGTATAGTTTACGGTGATTCCGTAGCGTTTTTCAAATTCTTTGTTAACATCCATAGTGTCGTCTGCGCCGTCGGAAATATACTCACCCCAGTTATACACATTAAGCGTTGTGCCTTCAAGGTGAGAATAATCCTTTTCGCCTTCTGCGCACGCAACAACGCAAAAAGAAGATAAGAGAATAAAACAAACACAAATTAAGCTTAAAAGGCGTTTCATCATTTCTTTGCACCGCCTTTTTTAGAAAGCTTCTTATCTCCGTGGGCGCTTACTACATTCGATACAATGAGAAGCACAAGAATTGCAAGGAAAATAAGAGTAGAAAGTGCATACATATCAGGTGTAACACGGCGCTTTGTCATAGAGAATATGCGGATTGGCAATGTCTGTGAATCAGTACCGCTTACAAAATAGCTTATAATGAAATCATCAACAGAAAGTGTGAATGCCATCATAAGACCTGAAATAATGCCCGGCATAATAGCAGGAAGCACAACCTTGAAGAAGGCCTGGAAAGGTGTACAACCTAAATCCTGAGCAGCCTCTGCAAGGTGCGGGTCTGTTTGACGAAGCTTTGGCAGAACATTAAGAATTACATAGGGCAATTCAAATGTTGTGTGAGCAATTATAAGCGTTGCAAAGCCTAATGTGCCTGTCTGACCGAAGAGAGAACCGACAAAAACGAAAAGAAGCATCATTGAGATACCTGTAACGATTTCGGGATTCATCATAGGAATGTTTGTAACGGTCATAATACTGCTTTTTAAGAGCTTGTTTTTATAACCGAAAATCGCGGTTGCAGCCGCAGTGCCCATAACAGTTGAAATAACAGAGCTGACAACGGCAACTATCATGGAGTTTTTAAATGCGGTAAGTGTTGCGGCATCGTTGAAAAGCTCTTTGTACCAATAAAGCGAAAAACCTTCAAAAACAGATGTGCTCTTACCTGAGTTAAAGCTGAAAATTATAAGCACAGCAATAGGTGCATACAAGAATATAAATACAAGAGCCGTGTAAAGCTTTGAGCCGATAGAGGTTTTCTTTGTCATATAATCACACCTCCATCGTCGTCATCAGAGAAGCGATTCATAACTGCAAGGCAAATGAAAATAAGAATCATAAGCACAAAGGAGAGTGAAGCTCCTAAGTTGAAATTGTTTGCAGTCTGGAACTGTGTTTCAATAATATCACCGATAAGAATTGTTCCTGTACCGCCTAATTTCTGGGAAATGTAGAAGGTGCTTACGCTTGGAACAAATACCATTGTAAAGCCTGAAACAATACCGGGAACGCTGAGCGGAACTGTTACGTTTTTAAAAACGTCAAGCTTATTTCCGCCTAAGTCCTGCGCCGCCTCAACAAGAGAGCGGTCGGATTTAAGCATAACGGTATAAATAGGAAGAATCATATAGGGAAGGAAATTATAAACCATACCAAGAACAACGGCACCACGCGTATTTATGAGCTGAAGAGGCTCCAGGCCAAGACTTGTGATAAGCGTATTTATAAGTCCGTTATCCTCTAAGATTGTCATCCAAGAATATGTTCTTAAAAGAAAGTTCATCCACATAGGGAGCATAATAAGCATTGTCATAGTGCTTTGCTTTTCAGGCCCCTTGCCCGCCATAATATAAGCCAGCGGATATGCAATAACAAGGCAGATTACTGTGGCTAAAAGACCAAGCCATATTGAAAGAATAAAGGTGTCGGCGTATTTCCCGATATCTGCCATATTACTGAGAGTAAATGCACCGGTGGTGTCTGTGAAAGCATAGTAGGCTACCATACAAAGAGGAACGATAATAAACAGTGCCGCCCAAACAATGTACGGAGCGCCTGCAAGCTTTGTCATAAGAGATGATTTTTTATTCATCAAAAGCACTCCTTTCAAAAGTTTCGGCGAGAATTATTCCTCCTCGTCTTCGTCTACCTCAGCAACTGAAAGCTCATCAAATTCTTCACTGAATGAGCTATAGTCGCCGTAAAGCCCGGAGTACTGAGATTTTTTCATAATGTGAATAGCGTCAGGCTCAACAATGAGACCGATAGTAGAGCCCACAGCCTGATAATCTGTTGACTGAATCATCCATTTGAAGCCTTTGATTTCAACAATGATTTCGTAGTAAACACCTTTGAAGGTGATAGATGTAACAACGCCTGAAATCATAGCCTTATCAACAGGAACAACGTCAACATCTTCAGGACGCACAACAACGTCAACCTCTTCGTCAACGCCGAAGCCCTTATCAAGACATTTGAATTTGTGGCCTGCCATTTCAACCCAGAAGTCGTCCTTCATAACGCCTTCGATAATGTTACTTTCACCAATGAAATCTGCAACAAAAGCGTTTTTAGGCTCGTTATAAATATCTGTAGGTGTACCAATCTGCTGAATAACACCTGAATCCATAACCACGATTGTATCGCTCATTGAAAGAGCTTCTTCTTGGTCATGGGTAACGTAAATAAATGTGATACCAAGGCGCTTCTGAATGTTTTTAAGCTCAACCTGCATATCCTTACGAAGCTTAAGGTCAAGAGCACCGAGAGGCTCGTCAAGAAGAAGTACACGAGGCTTAACAACAAGAGCGCGCGCAATAGCAACACGCTGCTGCTGACCACCTGAAAGAGAAGATATATTTCTTCTTTCAAAGCCTTTAAGATTTATAAGCTCAAGCATTTCGGTAACAGCTTCTTTAATCTCTTTTTCAGGAGTCTTTTTAAGGCGAAGACCGAAAGCAATATTTTCATATACATTAAGGTGAGGGAAAAGAGCATAACGCTGGAAAATGGTGTTAAGCTGTCTTTTATGAGGGGGTACACCATTTATCTTTTTGCCTTCAAAATAAACATCACCTGAATCAGGCTCCTGAAAGCCTGCAATCATTCTTAGGGTTGTTGTTTTACCGCAACCGGAAGGACCTAAAAAGGTTATAAACTCCTTATCGCGGATATATAAATTCATATTTTCAATAATCTGCTGGCCATCAAAGGCAACAGAAATATTTTTTAATTCAATAATATGGTTGGACATTAAAGAACCCCCTTGTAAAGTAATAGAATGGCAAAGAAAATTATTCCATTCAAAAGAAAAAACCACCTACCCAAAGAGCATTTTTGTAAATGCTTTCTTCAAATTGGTGAATTTTTGTTTTGTCCGTGGCATCAACTAAGCTTGAACCCGTGACGGCTGACACGAAATATTAATTTACTAAAGAGTAAAATACAATTTACTAAACTTAAATATATATACAATTATAGAAAAAGTCAATCTTTTTTTAAAATTGTGTAAAAATATTTTGCTTTTTGTAGAAATAAGGCGTTTTTTGACACTTATACACAGTAAAAAAGCGTATCCCACGCAGGTATGTAAGGATGATGCCTCAGGTGGATTTTATAATCAGGATTTATTTTACAGATAAGAATGGGAAGAGAGAAAATATCGACACACTTGTGGTATGTTGCAATATTGAGTTTTGGCTTGTATTCCTTTAAAATTCTTTCCCCTCCAAAAAGAATTTCGTTTTCGCATCCTTCTGAATCTATTTTTATGTATGTGGGATTAGAATTACCGCAAAGAGTAGGTAAGGTCATGCAGGGAGTAGACTTATCTCCACCAATAGATGACTGCCTGCCGTGAACATTATTAAAGCCGATTTCACCATCTGTGTCTGCAACAGCCACATTAAATGATTGGAAATTTTGCAGACCTTCACAATGAAGCTTTAGTTTGTTGAAAGACTTTGTGTCAGGTTCAGCGCAGATAATGTCGGTATATTTTCCGCCTGAGTATTTTAAAAATGTATCTACAGTATCACCGCGGTATGCACCAATATCAATATAGGTTTCATTTTCGCCTAATTTTAAAATATTGGTAAACGCTTCTTCTTCAGGAGTTGTGATTTCCTGAAGCACTTTTAAATCTCCGCCATAAAGGAAATTAATATAACCTGCAAAAATTTTTTTTGAAAAATCATCTGCCATTAAATTATATGCAGAATTTATTTCTTCTGTATGGGCATTTAAAAAGTTTTCATCAAAAATTTCAGTACCTATAACAGGAACCACAGGAACAAGCACGTGGTGTTTGCATGCAAGATTATAAATATTCTCCATTACGTCGGGCATAGATGTGCCGAAGGTAATAATTACTGTAAAGCTATCATATTTTTCTTCAAAAAATGATAGTGGCATAACCTGAAAGCCACGGAATGTTCTGTTTCGTACAAAGGAACTGCTTGCAGTAACACCTGAGATTTTAATACCTTTTTTCTCAAAAACATCAAGCACCTTATCGGCGCCGTTGCCGGTACCGTACATAATAACAGGTTCAGTTGTGTTTTTAAGCTTTTCCCATACAGAAGGTGAGTGAATTTCAAAGTCCATTTTTACCCCGAAAAACAAATTTTTTTTGATTATAACATATAAAAAAGCGGATGACAATAATGTCATCCGCAAATGTGCAGTTAAATTAAATATCCTCGATGATTTCGAAGTCCAAGGGAAATCTCGTATTGGATTGAAGCGATTTCTGCTTTGTGCCTGTGGAGGTTTTCTGAGGCAAACAGATTCTGCTTGCGGCGTTCTGAGGCGTAGGCTTTCTTTTTTCTCAAAGCGCCGATTCTCCACCAATGATATTCAATTTTTGCTGCCAGTAGGATTTGATTAATCATCACAAAAACTCCTTTTTTCTAATATTTGAAACATATATTGTGTGTTTCTGATTTAATTATACATATATGTTGTGTCGATAAATGTCTTATTTAGACGGATAAATAAAAATTATAAAATTTATTATTAAAAAAGAGGAAAATATAACATAATAAGAGATTTTTTGTTACTTGTAATAGTTTTTTGGTTATGATACAATAATGCAGAAGGAAGCGGTTTTATGAGAATTTTTAAAAATACATGTGAGCTTGTAGGCAATACACCTCTTTTGGAGCTCTCTAATATAGAAAAGAAGGATAATTTGCAAGCAACAATTCTTGCAAAGCTAGAGCTTTTTAATATAACAGGTAGCGCAAAGGCAAGACCTGCAGTGCAGATGATAAAGGATGCAGAGGAGAAGGGTATTCTTAAAGAAGGTTCAGTTATTATAGAACCAACAAGCGGTAATACAGGTATAGGACTTGCCGCAATAGGCTCTTCAAAGGGTTATAAGGTTATAATAGTTATGCCTGAAACGATGAGCAGAGAAAGAATTCTTCTTACTAAAGCATACGGTGCTGAGGTTGTGCTCACCGATGGCTCAAAGGGTATGCAAGGGGCAATAGAAAAGGCAAATGAGCTTGCATCACAATATGAAAGTGCGTTTATTCCTGACCAGTTTTCAAACCCTTCTAACCCTGCTGCTCATTACAACACTACAGGTCCTGAAATCTGGGCAGATACTGATGGCAATATTGATATTTTTGTTGCAACTATCGGTACAGGCGGTACGCTTTCGGGTACAGGTAAATTTCTCAAAGAGAAAAATCCTGATATAAAGGTTGTTGGCGTTGAGCCAAAAAAATCTCCTCTTCTTACAGAAGGTAGGGTAGGAGCTCACGGTATTCAGGGTATTGGCGCTAATTTTATTCCTGAAAATCTTGATACGGATTTATATGACGAGATAATAGCGATTTCTGATGAAGATGCATATGCATGCGCACGTCAGGTAGCAGCGATAGAAGGTGTTGCGGTAGGTATTTCTTCAGGTGCAGCAGTCTATGCCGCAAGGGAGATTGCTAACAGACCTGAAAACAAAGGTAAAATCATAGTGGCAGTGCTTACTGATACGGGTGAAAGATATTTATCAACAACCCTTTATGAAAGGTGATTATCATGGATAAGTTTTTAGAATCAATGGAACTTATAACAGGCACAGTAAAAGGGCTCGAAGAAATAAGCAACAGCTGTTTTCTTAAAAATGATAAAAACAGATTGCTCATTCCAAAAAGAAAAGAGGTTATAAAGGTTATAAAAGACCTGCAATCCCTTCTTTTTCCTAACTACTTCAAGCACAGTGAGGGTAGCGAAAATGTGCTTTCCCAGACAGAGCTCCTTTTAAATATTTACTCCCGCCTTGCAAGTCAGATTGAGGGCGCTTGCCAGTTCAATGGTACGGCTATGACCTGCACACCTCAGGAAATCTGTGATAAATTTATAAATGAGCTTCCAAAGGTTAAAACCCTTCTCATAAAAGATATTGAGGCAATTTATGAGGGCGACCCTGCGGCAAAATGCCACGAAGAAGTACTTATTTGCTATCCCGGTTTTTACGCAATTTCTATTTACAGAATTGCCCACGTGCTATATGAATTGAAGGTGCCTCTCATTCCCCGTATTATGACGGAGTACGCTCATGAAAAAACAGGTGTTGATATTCACGCTGGCGCTACAATAGGAGAGTACTTCTTTATCGACCACGGCACAGGTATTGTTATCGGTGAAACCACAACAATAGGTAACAGGGTTAAGATTTATCAGGGTGTAACCCTTGGCGCAAAAAGCTTTAAGGTTGATGAAAACGGCAATCCTGTTAAGAATATTAAACGTCATCCTGACATTGGAAATAACGTTGTTATTTACGCTAACGCC
>CAJGCL010000011.1 GCA_904501675.1 Clostridiaceae bacterium | reverse complement strand
CTCAAACGTTGAGGTTGATGGCGACAGACTTATCTATAAGGCATATGTTGTTAACGATGATACTCAGAAGGTAACACTTGTTGACGAATACGCTATCAAGAAAACAGTTAAAGATGAGCCAATCGAAGATACAAATCGTCCGACAGATATTATAGGTTCAATTGATGGCTCTGTCGCAAACTTCTTTACAGAATTTTTTGGTGTTCTCTTCACATATATTGGCAAGCTTCTTCCTCAGTTTATTGGCGGCTTGTTCTAATTAATAAACCTGACACAAGGCTCTTGTTATAAGAGCCTTGTTTTTTTGTCGTTTTTACTAAATAAAAGAGTAATTTTTTGTTATGTGTAAGCCCTTTGTTTATTGGGTGATTCTATTGAAAATATTAAGGAATAAGGTATAATTGAATTGTATATTTGCAGTTTTACAAGGAGGATTTTTATGGATAGAATAATTAAAGTAGGTATCATTGGCTGTGGTGGTATAGCTAATGGAAAACATATGCCTGCTCTTAAAAAAGTACCGGGTGTCGAAATGGTTGCTTTTTGCGATATCGTAAAAGAAAGAGCAGAAAAGGCTGCTGAAAAATTTGGTGTTGAAGGCGCAAAGGTTTATGAAGATTATAAAGAGCTTTTAAAGGATGAAAGCATTGAGGTAATCCATGTGTGTACACCTAACCGCTCTCATAGCTTTATCACAATTGATTCTCTTGACGCTGGTAAGCACGTAATGTGTGAAAAACCAATGGCTAAAACATATAAGGAAGCTCTTGCAATGTGCGAAGCAGCTGAAAGAACGGGCAAAAAGCTTTCTATCGGCTATCAGAACAGACAGACAGCTCAGAACCTTTATGTTAAGAAATGTGCTGAAAACGGTGATTTTGGCGATATTTATTATGGTAAGGCTCTTGCTATCCGTCGTCGAGCAGTTCCTACATGGGGCGTTTTCCTTAATGAATATGAGCAGGGCGGCGGCCCTCTTATCGATATCGGTACACATGCTCTTGATATGACTCTTTGGGTTATGGATAACTATGAACCTGAAATGGTTTTAGGTCAGACCTTCAGAAAGCTTGCTGACCAGACCAATCAGGGTAATGCCTGGGGTAACTGGAAGCCTGAAGAATTTACTGTTGAGGATTCCGCTTTCGGCTTTATTAAAATGAAAAATGGTGCAGTTATTAATCTTGAATCAAGCTGGGCACTTAATATTGCTGAACCTAACGAAGCATGTTATATGATTTGTGGTGATAAGGGTGGCGCAGATACCCTTAATGATAAAGCGCGTCTTAACTATATTAAAAATAACAGACAGTGCATCGAAATGCCTGACCTTAATGTAGGCGGTGCAGCATTCTTTGAAGGTCAGAAAGATGGTTCTCCTGCAGAGATGGAAGCATCAAGCTGGATTCACGCTATCAGAACAGATACAGATCCTGTTGTTTTACCACGTCAGGCGCTGGTTGTTACAAGGATACTTGAAGCTATTTATGAATCAGCAAAAACCGGTGCTCCAGTATATTTTAATGATTGATTTTTGAGGTATAATATATGAAATTTGCAGTACAGTTATATTCAGTTCGTGACCACATAAAAGATGGTAATGATATGTTAGAGATTTTAGGTAAGGTTAAAGAAATCGGCTTTGATGGTGTTGAGTTTGCAGGATACTTTGATCTTTCTGCAGAAGAGCTTCGTGCAAGGTGTGAGGAGTTAGGTCTTGAGGTTGTTGGTTCACACCTTGGCCTTGAAGACTACCTTCCTGAGAAGCTTGATGAAACCCTTGCTTACGGTAAAGCTTTAGGTGCTAAATATCTTGGTGTTGGCGGTGCTCCTCATTCAACATATGAGGAAGCAAAGCACACAGGTGAGGTTCTTGGCTTTGCGTCGAAGAAAGCTAAAGAAATGGGTATGGATACATACTACCACAACCACACAGAAGAGTTTTCGGACCTTAAAGACGGCAAAAATGCTATGGATATTATCTCTGGCGAAGGTTGTAGTCTTGAAGTTGATACCTATTGGAGCTTTTGCGCAGGTATAAATAATACAGAATACCTTAAAGCGCATAAGAATAAAATCATTCTTGTGCATATTAAAGATGGTGTTGATCATAAGCCAATGGCTCTCGGCGAAGGTGAAAACGACCTTCAGAATGTTGTTGCAGGTGTTAAAGCTATTGGTCTTGATTGGGTTATTCTCGAAAATGATGAACCTGTTCCAACAGGTCTTGAAGATATTACCCGTAGCTACAAGTGGCTTAAAGAAAATTTCTAAGGAGAATAGAATGATATGAAATTAGGTGTTTTAACTAATTTATTAGGAACAGTTTCTCTTGAAGAAGCATTAAAATATTTCAATAGTCTTGGTCTTGAAATGGTTGAAATTGGCTGTGGTGGTTTCCCGGGTAAAGACCATGCTGACCCTGATGTTTTACTCAACGATGAAAAGGCTTTTGAAGATTTCAAGGCTCTTCTCAAAAAATACAATGTAGAAATCAGCGCTCTCAGCTGTCATGGTAATCCTGTGCACCCAAATAAAGAAATTGCAGCACAGTTTGATAGCGATATGAGAAAAGCGGTACTTCTTGCTGAGAAGCTTGGTGTTCATCAGATTAACACTTTCTCAGGCTGTCCCGGTGATTGCGACACAGCAAAATATCCTAACTGGGTAACTTGCCCATGGCCAAATGATTTTGGGGAGATTCTTGATTACCAATGGAATGAGGTTCTTATTCCTTATTGGAAAGAGTTTGTTAAGTTTGCGGTTGCTCACGGTGTAGATAAAATTGCCCTTGAGCTTCATCCAGGTTTCTGTGTATATAATACTGAAAGCCTTTTGAAGCTTCGTAATGCAGTTGGTAAGGAAATTGGCGCAAACCTTGACCTTTCTCACCTTATCTGGCAGGGTATGGACCCTATTGCTGTCATTCGTGCATTAGGCAAAGAAGGTGCAATTTTCCACTTCCACGCAAAAGACACAAAAATTGATGCAATCAATACTGCAGTTAACGGAGTTCTTGATACAAAATCATATGCTGACGAAATTAATCGTTCATGGATTTTCCGGTCTGTAGGTTTTGGCAATGGAGAAACTTACTGGCGTGATGTTATCAGCAATCTCCGTATGGTAGGATACGATTATGCTATTTCAATTGAACATGAAGATTCACTTATGAGTCAGAATGAAGGCCTAGAAAAAGCCGTTGCACTCCTCAAAAATTGCATAATAAAAGAAGGCCTTGCAGCAGCATGGTGGATTTGAATTACGATGCTTGTCGCTTTTTGACATGTTTACGTTGTTTGTATTATCGTTATATAGCGTAGCAAATGCATTAAAAATATTTTAACTGCGAACTTTAATTAAAATGCTTGCAATTTAGGACGATTAGTGGTAGAATGGTAAAAAATAGTGTTGAAAGGTGCTTTTGTATATGAAAAAAGTTCTCTCTTTAATTTTGAGTGTTTGTCTTCTTTTTTCGGTGTTCGCTTATAATGTAAGCGCTGCTGATGTTTACGTTGATGACACTCTTCCGGCAATTGTAAAGTTTTGTCCCGGTACAATAATCGGCAAGAATACAGATGAGGTTTTACCTCCTCCTCAGGTTTTCGGAAGCACAATCTCTGAAGGTTGGGAAATTAAAGTTGGCGACAGCGAATTTATTCCGTATGATGGCGAGCCACTTGAACTAGAGGATGACGGAGCGGTAATAAGATATTTTGCAGCGACAGTTGAGGGCGATTCTGTTAGCTATGATTACTCAAATGAATGCCAGTTAATTGTTAAACATAATCCAACTGGTGAGTATTTATACAGTGGATCATATCATTGGAGAGTTTGTGCAGATTGCGGCGATAAGGCTGACGAAGAAATTCACAGCTTTTTAATTGAGGTAACAGGATCCGGTACTGCTTGTAAGGTTTGTGGTGCTCACAGAACAACCCAGTGGACTGGCTTAGCATCATTTTTTGATTGGTTGTTTAATGAAGTTTTAGTTGGTTTGTTACCATTGTTTGGTCTATAAGAAAAAAGGGCTTGTTATAAGCCCTTTTATTTTTTGAAAATTTCCTTTTATTATAAAACGTATTTTCTTGACAATTCTTAAATATTAGAGTATATTTATTTTTAAGTTGATTTTTAGTAAAGGAGTGAACAGTAAATGGATTCAGGCAGTAGTGGGCACGGGCGAAGTAGTTTATATTTAAAACCGGCGATAGCATCAGTCCTGAGTCTTGGGCTGTTACACTGAAATCATTTGATTTTTGCATCATAGGTGTTGCCAGAAGCACATCTGTGTATTTGTCGCTGAGTCTTTTTGACTCGGTTTTTTTATTTTCTTTTTCGTCCTCAATTCTGCTGAAAGGGTGAAATTCACCAACTACAAAGGAGGAGAGGTTATTGACAAAAGAAGTTTTTGAAAGACTTTTATCAGAAAAACAATACAAAGCAATTAAAAGTATTTTTGATACAATGAATCCGGTAGATACAGCTACCTTGTTACCGGAATTCGAAGAAAAAGAGCTAGTGCTTCTTTTTAGGCTTATTCCTAAAGAGAATGCTTCAATGGTATTCACTTACCTTGACCCTGAGGAGCAACAGATTCTTTTAGAGGCATTTACAGATAGAGAGCTTGAGTTTATTATGGACGAAATGTTCATTGACGATACAGTTGACGTTATTGAGGAAATGCCTGCAAACGTAGTAAAACGTATGCTTGCGGCGGCAGGAGATAAGAGAAACGCTATAAATACAATTCTCAATTATCCTGAAGACAGCGCCGGCAGCATCATGACTCTTGAATATATAAGCCTTCATCCATCAATGACTATTGGTGATGCGCTGAAAAAAATTAAATCAATGGGTGAGGAATCCGTAACGGTTAATATCTGTTATGTTATAGAGAAGCATAGGCTTTTAGGTACTATCAGCGCTATGGACCTTCTTACCTGCGATGATGATGAGAAAATTACAGATGTTATGGATGAAAATCTCATAACAGTTCATACGCTTACCGATAAAGAGGAAGTGGCTCAGCTTTTTGATAAATACGATGTTCTTACAATTCCTGTTCTTGATAAAGAAGATTGCATTGTAGGTATCGTTACTGTTGACGATGCTATTGATGTTATTCAGGAAGAGGCAGAAGAAGACTTCCAAAAGATGGCAGCTATTGCTCCTACCGACAAGCCATATCTTAAAACATCGGTTGCAGAGCTTTGGAAAAACAGAATTCCCTGGCTTATTCTTCTTATGATTTCTGCAACCTTTACAGGTATGATTATTTCATCTTTTGAGGATGCGCTTTCCCGTCTTGTTGTGCTTACTGCATATATACCTATGCTTATGGGTACGGGCGGTAACTCAGGTAGCCAGGCATCTGTTACTGTTATCCGTGGTCTTTCTCTTGGCGAGGTTGAAGCAAGAGATGTTTTCAAGGTGCTTTGGAAGGAAGTACGCGTATCTGTTTTGTGCGGTGTTTCACTCGCAGTTGCTTGTTTTATTAAGATTATTTTAATAGACGGCATGCTTCTTAAAACTGACGGCGTAAATGAAATGATAGCCCTTGTTGTGGCTCTTACTCTTTGTGCAACAGTTATTTGTGCAAAGGTTATTGGTGCATTGTTACCGATAGGCGCTAAAATATTGAAGTTGGACCCGGCGGTAATGGCGAGCCCGTTTATTACAACAATTGTTGATGCAGTATCGCTTCTTGTTTATTTTGGTATCGCAAAATCATTTATAGACATTATTTAAAATTCGGAGGCCCTATAAATGCAAATGAAATTCAAAAATGGTAAAATCAGAATAATGCAGGTCAGCGACCCTCAGGATTTGCAATTTATAAGACCAACTATGGTTCGTATGCTTAACACAGCATATGACAAATACAATCCTGATCTTATTCTTCTTACCGGTGATAATATTTTAGGTAACCATCTTTGCGATGCGCGAATCGGCACTCGCCTTGCTATTAAAGATAAAGCAGGCGAATACGAGGCTATGCGTGTTGCAATAGATAAACTTGTTTCTCATATTGAAAACAGAAAGATTCCTTTTGCAATGATCTATGGTAATCACGATGACCGAAACAGTTTTACCAAAGAAGAACAGGCGGATATTTATCGAAAATACAGTTGCAATATAGGGCTGGATGATGAAGAGAGCCCTGATGTTGCAACATATAATATTCCTATATATTCAGAAGATGGTGAAACTGTTAAATTTAATATCTGGATGATGGATTCTGCATGGCATGATAAAGAGCAGGACAAATGTTTTGAAATTGTAAAGCCTGAGGCGATTGAGTGGTACAAAAAAAAGTCTGCTGAACTCAAAAAAGCTAATGGTGGCGTTCCTGTACCATCTCTTATGTTTCAACATATTCCAATGATCGAACAGTTGGAGTTTGTTGAGGAATGTGATAAGAGTTATAAAAATGCAGTTAAAGGTCCTGAAGGTAAATTCTTTAAACTTAAAGAAAATATCGAAGGTGTTATGGGCGAATATCCTTGTACGGTAGCCGAAAAAACAGGTCAGCTTGAAGCAATAAAAGAGTGCGAAGATGTTAAGGCTGTAGTCTTTGGACACGATCATCAGAATTGCTTTATAGGACATATAGATGGTGTTGATTTGATTCAGACATCCTGCGCCTCATTCCGTTGCTATGGTACAAGAAACAGAGGTGTGCGCATATTCGATATAAATGAAGATGGTACTTTTGAAACAACCTTCTATACCTACGAGCAGATACTCGGCAAGTCCCTGTGGAATGAGCTTTGTTATATATGGGATGCTGATGGAATGTGGAAAGCGAAAACCGCTCTTATTGCAGGCGGAGTTGTAGTAGCGGGAGCTCTTGCAAGCTTGGCTTTTTTTCTTGGTAACAAATAAATCTATTTTATTCTTAAAATAAGAGGAGACACAATTATGAACGGTGTTAACGTTATCTCCCACAGAGGCGCCAATCAGGTGGCGCCACAAAATACAATAGCAGCATTTCAAAAATCAATTGAAATAGGTTGCGATGGTTTTGAAACAGATATCCATCTTACGAAAGATGGTATACCTGTTGTGTGCCATAATTTCACTATTGACGAAACCTCAACAGGTAAGGGTGCCATTAAGGAAATGACCCTTAAAGAGCTTTGCCAGTATGATTTCGGTAAATACAAAGGGGCAGAGTTTGAGGGTACTCCTATTCCAACTCTTGATGATTTCCTTGAGGTCAGCAAGAAAATGGGCGACAAAATGAAGGTTCTTAATATAGAGCTTAAGAGTGAAAAGTTTGGTGAAGCAGGAACAGAAATTGTAGAAAAAACAATTGATGCTGTTAAAAATCACGGAATGTTTGATAAGCTTCTTATATCAAGTTTTGACCCTGCTATTCTTGTTGTTTGTAAAAAGATTGATAAAAGTTGTAAGACAGGCATCCTTTATAGTCCTGATAATTTAGTATCATTAAAAATAGCACCAAGACCTGTAAGCTTTTGTAAAGAAATAGGTGCAGATGCTCTTCACCCATTCTTTATGTATGTAACCAGACTTTATGTGGAGCGCGCTCATAGAGCCGGTATTCAGGTTAATCCTTGGACTGTTAATAAAGAGTCTACTGCTAAGCACCTTATTAAATTAGGTGTTGATGGACTTATAACAGATAATCCGGGGCTTATGAACAATATACTTTCTAAATAAAAAAACTCAGTGAGTTCAATTTGAACTCACTGAGTTTTTTGTTTTACGTAAATTAACCGATCATATCACTGAATCCGTTGCCAACCATAAAGATGTAGAGTATGTTGCTGAGAATATAAAGGAGGTCTGAAAGAAGATAGCTGAAATCAAGGTAAGCTGTATTTTCTTTTTCTTCATATTTATCTAATTCGCCGTTTTCATATGCTTCAATTATATCACAAATATCGTAGAAACGTCTTTCAGCTTCCTGTGTTTCGAGTGTGCTTATGATAGTGTTATCAAGCATTTCTTCAACCTGAATAATTGCACCTTCAAGTTCTGTTGCGTATTTTTTAGGAAGTTTTGATGTATCATATTCCTTCATTTCAGCAACATCCTTCATAAGACCTTTAACAAGGCGAGAGTTGTTGAACTGAGGGAATACATCAGGATAAGAATGAACACTTGTGAAGTTGCTGTCCATAAGAATTGAAGAAGCAAGTTTCATAAATACGTCGTTTGATGCAGAGCTCTCATGTGGCTGATTGTAGAAGTAGAATGTTGATTCAGGTAAAAGACCTGTACATGGGTCAATAAGTCTTCTTGGGTCAGCATGGTCGTGTGAAGGGTCTGTACAATTATTTTTGTCTGACGGTGTAACATAATCCTTAGGAAGCTTAACGTTATTGTTTTCAGCGTAAGCACCCATTGATGTTGAGTCAACCTGAATGATACCGTCAGCAGGTAATTTGCTCCAAGAGTCAACAAGATGGAAGAGAGGAACGTTGTAGTCAACAATATCAAATACCTGTACACCATCGTCTACAGCTTTAAGAATGTTTGCATCTGAATGGAGCTGAGCCTGATAGAACCAATATGTCTGATCAGCAATGCTCTTCATGTTCTCGTCTTTAAGATATCTTTCACTTGCGCCAGGATAGTTCTCTGATGGACAAAGAGCCCAAAGGCAAGTAGAATAACGAGCGTAGTCAGAAATAAATGTATCGAAAACAATATCAAGAAGATTATGTACGTCTGCATTTGGTAAGATGCGAAGAATAACATTTATAGCATAGCTAAGAACATTATCTTCACCAAGAAGTGCAGGAATCATATCACGATAGATTTCGTAATCTTCATCAATAAGACCATATTCAAGAATTTCGCCAACAAGAGTAGAACCATCAAGTGCAGGAACTGCAAATACTACCTTGTTGATATCTTCAGATAATGATCTGCCTTTTTCTGCATACATTTCCATAACAGCATTGAAAACAGAACCGCCCTGGCTGATTGGAACGATGTTCACTTTATCATAACCGGAATCTTCTTTAACAAACTGAATGAAATCGCAAAGTCTTGTTGCAACGCTTATCATATTATCAAGAGATGGATAAGAGAAAACATAAAGTTTATTTGCGCCCGCATGCTTGATATAATATTCCATTGGGAAGTGGTCAAGAATGGTTTCCTGGTCATGCTCTGAAAGCATATCAAATGAATCCATATATGATGTAGCACGGATATCATTGATGAACTGACCTTCTTCATCGAGCTTTTGTTTACCCATTAATGTTTCACTGAGAATGTCAGCAACTGCGTGTGCAGCCATCTGTTCTTTGTCTTCCTGGTTTATAACGAGGTCAACTATAGGCTTAAGTGCTTCTTCAATGGCAACACCAACAATTTCGTTTGTTGTGTCCATAAAGAATGGCATTTTATATGGCTGGCCGTTTGCGTCAAGAGCAACCTTACCATCTACATAGTATTTTGTTTCACTCTGGAAAAGACCAGGAACAATGATTGTTGGAATAACATCATCGTCTACTGGCACATATGGTGTTTCTCCACCGATAAGTACAGCATTTGCACTAGTTGCAAAACTACCTGTAAGCATCATAACAACAAGTAATAATGCAATGATTTTTCTGCATTTTTTCATAAGATACAATCCTTTCACATTTTGGTGTAATTAGACAAATATAAGTATAGCACACATTATAGTATTTTGTAAACATTTTGTTAACGGCGAAAGCAACAAAATGTAAGCGAAATATATGTATAACATTACATATATATAGAGAATTGATTGACAAAAAATTATGAGATGATAAAATGTTTTTAAAAATTTCAAGGAGAGATAGTTTTGGTTTTATCTCAGACAATATGTTGTGCTCATAAATTCGGTGATATGAAAGCTATAGAGATGTTGGCAAACGCCGGCTATGATGCTATTGATTATAATCTTGCGAATATAGTGGGTAAAAAAGAACTTCAAACTTCTGAAGAGTATAGAAAATACACTTCACGACTTGTGGAAAAAGCGAAACAAAATAGTGTTTATTTTAATCAGGGGCATGCAGTAACATATGTTCCGCATGATAATCCCGAAGACGAAATTAAGCTTTTATGTGATGCGAATAAGAGGTCTATTGAGATCTCAAGTCTTTTAGGAATAAAGACTCTTGTGGTTCATCCGGTTGAATCAGGAAATTATATAGGTAGAGAGCAGGCGGTTTTTGAAAATAACATGATCTATTTTAAAGAGCTTTTACCATATGCCGAAAACTATGGTGTACAAATAGCTGTTGAAAACATGTGGTGTGGTGATAAAAAGAAGGGGATAAGAACAGGCAGTGTATGTAGTAATCCTTTTGAACATGCCCGCTATATTGATGAACTAAATAATGAAATGCTTGTTGCTTGCCTTGATGTTGGCCACAGTAGCCTTGCAGGTCGCGAGGCTCAGGATTGCATTCGAGTTTTAGGTAACAGACTGCAAGCGCTCCATATTCATGATAACGATTATCTTGACGATATGCATACTCTTCCCGGACTTAGTGAAATGAACTGGAATGAAATAATGGAAGCCCTTGCAGATATAGATTATAAAGGTGATTTGACCTTTGAAACAGACCACTTTTTTGATTCACTGGATTCTGTTGAAGAATGTGAGTGTGGTCTGAAATTATCAGTTCTTATAGGAAGAAAACTTATAAATAAATTCTACGAATATAAGTGATAATTGCCGTTTCAATCAAAATTGAAACGGCAATTTTTTATAGATAATCTCTTATATCAACTGCGAGCTTTTCTTCAAGATTAATAAGTCTTTTGCATATATCCTTTGATTTTTCGCTGGCTGCTTCATATTGGTTAAGGTATTTGTTCAAGGATTTTACACCCATGTTACAACCGTCGGTCATTAAATCTGCAATGGTTTCGTCAGATTTTTTTACCGCCATTTTAAGGCCTGTTTTCATAGTCGACATACCCTTTGCAATAGGGTTAGGGTCTTTGCCTTCATCCTGATAATTTTCAAGAAGTGTGTCAATTTCCTTGGAAAGCTCAACATGTTCATTACGGCAGTTACCTAAATATTGACGCAAACTATCGCTTTTAACGTCGTCCATAACATCATCAATGCTTGCAATACCCATTTTAACGCCTGCATCACATTCTCTGAGAAGTCTTATTGTATCTTGTTCAATCATAATAACCATCCTTTTCTTTTTGATAAAAGTATGCTCTGTTTTATAAGAAATATTTATACAAATCAATTCTTTTCTTGACTGAAATTAACATTGATGCTATAATCACTTAGCAATATCATTTTTACAATAAGTCAAGAGATTTTTTCAGAAAAATAAATTTTTCTTGATTTTAAACATATTATATGGTATATTTACTAAGTCTTCGGGGGCGTAGCTCAGCTGGGAGAGCGCTTGAATGGCATTCAAGAGGTCATCGGTTCGATCCCGACCGTCTCCACCAGAAAAAAGACTTCACTTTTGTGAAGTCTTTTTTCAGTTCTATTCGCTTATGCGAGTTTTATTTTCTTCGAAAGTGATATTGCTCCGCAGTGATATTCGGCTAAAGCCGAGTTGTTTGCGAATAGAATATCACTTCTGCCATAGGCAGAAATATCACATTTTGCAAAAGCAAAATATATCATTCCGTCATATACGGAATATCACTACATTTCATTAAAATTTCCATTTTTGTGATAGAGTAGGGAGCTAACTGATAGTCCATCTCGTGCGGTACGCCTTGGCGGAGCACGAGGGACATAAAATAGGGGTGATTTGCGAAGCAGATTTCATCCGTGTGTTCTCGAATTTTATCGCGTTTGCACAAGTTCATTTTTATACATTTAATTAATTTTAGGAATAAAACATATTATTTCCTCCCGTTCCGCCACACGATTTCACCGTTTATAATAGTGGCTTTAACATCAGAATTTATTTCTAATGGATCACCTTCAGTAATAACAATATCGGCATCTTTGCCAACTTTGAGGCTGCCTGTTCTGTGGTCAACTCTGCATATTCGTGCCGCGTTAATGGTGATAGCTCTGAGCGCCGCTGATTTGCCTAACCCTTCTTTTGCTGCAATACCTGCACATAAAGGCAAATATTGAATTCGGGAAACAGGATGGTCAGTAGTTATTGCAACTCTTACTCCGGCTTTATGGAGGATACCGGCGGTTTTAAAATCCGAAAGACTTACCTCATCTTTGCTGCGTGAGGCGAGAGAAGGTCCTACAATGGCAGGATAACCACTTTTTGCAATTTCTTCTGCAATCAGATGTCCCTCGGTACAGTGGTCGATTGTAAGGTCAAGGTCAAATTCCTTTGCAATTCTGATTGCGGTTAAAATATCATCAGTTCGGTGAGCGTGAGCCTTAAGTGGAATTTTCTTTTCAAAAAGCTCTCTATAACATTCCAGCATGAAATCCTTATTATCTGATTGATTTTGGGAAAAATATTGTCTGGCGCGGAACAACTCCTCTCGGACAAGCGAAGCAATTCCCATACGGCTTGATGGCATATTTCCATTAAGACCATAACAATTCATGGGATTTTCACCAAAAGCAATTTTGATTGCGGCAGGTGCAAGAATAATCATATCGTCAATGCATCTGCCATGATTTTTTATAAAAGCAAATTGTCCTCCAATAGCATTGGAGCTTCCCGGACCTACCATAGCGCCGGTAACTCCGGCAGCAATAGCATTATGGAAAGCGCTGTCCATAGGGTTTACGCTGTCTATTCCTCTTATAGCGGGTGTTATGGGATTTGTGTTTTCGTTGCTTGTGTCGTTTTGTGATGAAATTCTATCTTCTGCAATGCCGATATGGCTATGTGCATCAATAAACCCGGGATAAACATTTAGGTTTTTCGCATTAAATATTTCCGTTTCATTTGATGGAACAATTTGTTTTTTTATTTCTATAATTTTACCTTTATCTATAAGAATATCAGCACAGAAAGGGGCATCATTTTCCATTGTGTGTAAAAGACCGTTTTTAATTAAAAGCATATTTTTCTCCTTTCAGTCTTTTTTCTTTCTGTGTATAGTTTGCCGCAAATGAGGAAAACTATCCTTGTAAAGTAATCAGGAGGTGAGATTATGGATAATAACAAAAATAATCAGAACAACCAGAATAACAAAAACAACCAGAAAAACCAGAACAATCAGAACAACAAAAACAATAAAAATAATCAGAATAACCAGAATAATAAAGATAACCAGAATCGATAAATAAAGAGAAAATCCATGCTTTCACCTTCCTTTGCATTTTGCATAAAATGCTGTGGGAGGTGAAATTTTATGTCAACATCATGCAGATGTTTCAGACCTGGTTGCACATTTGTTGCTGTGGTAGTAAGCCTTATCATAGGTGTAATTACGGCATTTCTCAGAATAACGGGCACCATTACTTTTGCACCTGTTTTCTTATGGGCGCTTTTTGGTGTTTCAGTTGTGTTACTTGCTGTAACTCTTATTTCAGGAGCACTTTCCCGTGAAGGTTGTTGCGAGGGCTTGTGTAGTATAATTACGGCGCTGCTTTTGGGCGTTGTGGGTACAATTTTGCTGACCATTGTTTTTTTGAATCTTGAGTTTGCAATTGCAAGTGTGATTGGTGCAATTCTTACGGGTGCACTTTTATTCTTCTTTTTCCTTGCAGTAACATCAACTACTTGCCTTGTCAGATGTTTCTTTAATTGCAATAATTAAATTTGAAAAAGTTGTATAATAGTTTATGTGATCAGGCTTGAAAAATTTAAACGGAGCAGATATAAATCTGCTCCGTTTTTATATCAGCGTTATGTTGTTTATAAAATTGTTATGCGGTATTACCACACTTCATTTATTGAAACGACGGTATGTTTATGTTACAATAAAGTAGCACATAAATAAACCATTATCAGAAAATGTGCCGAATATATGCTTTTTTGATACAAGTCAAGGAGATTATAAATGAGTATATTTCTTGAAGATTTTGCAGAATACATAAGAGATAATAATGGTAGGATTTTTTCTGTTGCAGAAATTATAGGTGATAACCTTCCTGAGAAAATTGAAATATCAGAAAATAATGGGAGTCAGAATGTATACTCTGTCTCAAAGATGTATACAGTTACAGCTATAGGCGTTTTGTGGGATAGGGGACTTTTGAAAACAGAAGATACTGTTACCGCTATTCTTGGGGATGAATGCCCCAAAGACTATGAGCCTTATTGGGATAATACAACTATTGATATGCTTATTCGCCACAGAACAGGCTTTCCTGGTGGTTTTGATACAGATATTGAGGATGCATCCCAATATAATCCAGATTATCTTAAAGGAATTATGCTTAAAGAATGGGTTTGTCCCCCTGATACAGAAAGACATTATGAGGATGCTCACTATTACATTCTTTCAAGAATTGTAAACAAGGTGTCAGGTAAAACACTTTTTCAGTTCTGTTGGGAAAATGTTTTTTTACCGCTTTCCTTTAAAGAAGCAGCTTGGAGCTGTTGTCCCAAAGGCCATGCAATAGGCGCAACAGGTCTTTATATCAGAGTTGAAGATATGATAAAACTCGGTGCAGTTTACCTTAATGGTGGCGAGTATCGTGGTAAGAGAATCATTTCTTCAAATTGGGTTGAAACGGTATTGGAAAGAGAGTATGAATTTAAATATAATGGCATAAAGGATTCATACAATAAAGGTGGTCTTTATGGACAAGAACTTTTAGTGATACCTTGTGAAAACAGAGTTATTGCCTGGCAAGGTTGCGACCGACGCCCTCAAACTCCTGACTTTATAAAATATGCTGCGGAATATGAATATAAATAAAACGAAGCAAGTCTTTTGACTTGCTTCGTTTTATTTGATTTCTCCATGTTTTTCGTAATCAGTTATTTCTGTAATTTCGTTGTTTTCATTAACAAAAACAACTGTAGGAGTGTGGCTTTCTATTTCATTTTGGGATAATTGAGCGTATGCCATAATGATTATTTTGTCGCCAACCTGAACGCATCGTGCAGCGGCCCCATTAAGGCATATGCAACCGCTGTTTTCCTCTCCTTCAATTACATAAGTTTCAAATCGGGCTCCGTTATCAATATCAACGATCTGAACCTTTTCATACTCATATAAACCGGAGCTTTTCATTAAAGCTTTATCAATAGTAATGCTACCAACATAATTTAAATCTGATTGTGTTACGGTAACACGATGAAGCTTGCTTTTTAACATAGTAATATACATTCTTGTACCTCACTTAATTTATAATACACTAATTTCATTTTTTTATTGTATCACAATATTTTTACAAAAACAAGAATTATTATTTTCCTATATAATGTTTTATATACTTGATACACGTTTTTATTGATTTTCATTCTACCGTATGGTACAATATAGAATAATTATTTTTTACGAGGTGAAATCCATGAAAAATAAACTGTACCCTTATTATGATGCACCCGAGATTTCGGATTTAAAAGAACTTGTTACTTATTGTGATGAAAAACATGGCGAAAAGATTGCCTTTCATTGGCTCGAAAACAAAAGAGAAAAAACTAAAACTTATAATGATGTTAAAGAAGATATAAATGCTTTAGGTGAATATTTTTTGAACGAAGGCTATGTAGGAAAACATATAGCCGTAATAGGGGAAAATAGTTATAATTGGATAATTACATATTTCGCAACAGTCAATAGCGGTAATGTGATTGTGCCAATTGATAAAGAATGCACTAAAGAGGATGTCAAATATTTTATTGAAAAAAGCGATACGGAAATTTTTGTTCATTCAGATGATTATACGGAAGAAGCGCAATTTTCTAATTGCTCTACACTTATCAATATGAATAATTTTGATAAACTTCTGGAAAAAGGCAGAAACTTACTTGCGTCCGGAAAAAATGAGTTTCAAAACATGAAAATTGATAGAAATAAAATGTGCACACTGGTATTTACTTCCGGTACAACAGCAGAACCCAAGGGTGTTATGCTCAGCCACAGAAATATAGGTACAAACTCAATTAGTGTTATTAAAAGTGTTAAACTTCCAGATTCAGCTCTTCTTATGCTACCGCTAAATCATACCTATGGATTTATTGCCACAAGCAGTGCTATGATTGTGGGATGTAAGATATTTATAAACAGCAGTCTAAGACGACTTGCAGATGATATTAAATATGCAAAACCAAAATACATTCCTACTGTACCTCTTGTAGGCGAAGTTTTTTACAAAAATATATGGTCTGCAATCAGAGCAAGTGGAAAAGAAAATCTCATTAAGAAAATGATTCCAATCAGTAATGGATTAAGAAAAATAGGGATTGATATTAGAAGAAAAATTTTTAAGCAGATCATTGACGGTTTGGGGGGCGAACTTGAACTTATAGTTACCGGTGGTGCACCGAATCACGAAGAAAGCGTTGAGGGTCTGACCAATTTCGGTATTCAAGTAGTTACCTGTTACGGCATTAGTGAATGTTCCCCAAGTGTTTCATCAATGAGAAATGATCACTATGACCCAGCTAGTGTTGGTAACGCTCTTTATAATGTTGAACTAAAGATCAGTGAAGATAATGAGATTTTGGTTAAAGGTACCGGTGTTTTCTTAGGTTACTATAAAAACGAGGAAGCAACCAAAGCTGCAATGGAAGATGGTTGGTTCAAAACTGGTGATATGGGTGAATTAAAGGATGATTTTCTTTACGTGAAAGGCAGAATTAAAAATTTAATTGTTCTTTCCAATGGTAAGAATGTATCCCCTGAAGAGTTAGAAAAAGAGATTACGCAAAATATACCTGATATAAACGAGGTCGTTGTATATGCAAATGGGGATGAAATTATAGCTGAGATTTATATTGAAGATGCAAACAATGAAATACAAGATGATATAAAAAATAAAGTTTTTCTTATAAACAAGAGTTTGCCAACATATAAACACATAGCAAATGTTGTTTTCAGAGAAAGTGAATTTGAAAAAACAACTACAAAGAAAATTAAAAGAATAAAAAGAGGATAATTATGATTGATAAATTGAGAGAATTGTTTTATGAGGTTGTAGAAGATAATACACAAATCATTAATGAGGATACTCTTATACACAGAGATTTAAAAATTAATTCTTTGGATTTAATAACACTCATATGCAACGCTGAAGAAACGTTTGATATCAGCATTTCTGACAAAGAAGTGAAGTCTTTTGTAACAGTTGCCGACATTATTAAATGCATCGAAAATAAGATCAACAAGTAAAACATAAATCCGGTGATAATATGAATTTAACCAAGGCACAAATTCAAGTGTATGATATGGAAAAAACCATAGGTGGAAGTATAGGAAACACCTGTGGGATTATGCTGGTAAACGAACCTAAAGAATCAGATGTGCTTAGAGCCGCTGTGAATATTCTATATAAGAAAAATGATGCATTGAGAACAAGACTGTTTATTGAAAACGGTCGTGTTTCTCAGTGCATTCAGCCATATGTACCAGTAGAAGTTGAGGTTTTAACGTTTGAAAACAAAGCGCAAGTGCATGAGTACGCAAATGCTTTTGCTAGAGTACCTTTGGATATTAACGGTGAATTGGTGGAAATTAAAGGCTTTCGCTCAAAGAATTTTTGTGGACTTCTCTTTAAACTTCATCATATTATTTCTGACGGCTGGACAGCATCCGTGTTATCTACACAGTTTTATAAATTTTTACAAGGTGAAGATTTTAAAGCATATAGTTATAGTGAATATGTTGATACTGAGAAAAAATACCTGGATAGTAATAAGCACTCTGATGATGTTGAGTTTTTTACCTCCCTTTTTAAAGAAAAAGGTGAAATTGTTTTATTTGATGAAACGGAGGCTATATCTAAAAAATCGAAGAGAAAAACATATATTTTAAACAAGGTTTTTGCTAATAGAATCACAGCCTTTGCTAATGAACATTCTCTTTCTCCTTACTCGGTTTTTTTGTCTGTAATTTCACTTGTTTATAGTATGTTAAAAAACAGTGCGGAGAATTTTTATATTGGAACAATTGTCTTGAATAGAACTAACGTTGCGGAAAGAAATACGGTCGGAATGTTTGTGAATACAGTTCCGTTTTTGGTGGATCTAAAATACGACGAATCGTTTATTAGTAATGCAGATAGGACCGCAGAAAATGTATTTTCTGTATTTAGACATCAAAAATGTAATTACGTAGATGTATTGAAAAAAATCAAGGACACAAATGTTTCTAATAAATGGTTCGATGTTACATTTAGTTTTCAAGTGTCGGCAATTAAGGGTGAAAACTTTGAAAGTGAATGGTACTGTAACGGAACGCAGGTAGAGACTCTTCAAATTCACGTCGATGATTATGATTGTAACGATGTTTTCCGGTTGCATTATGATTATCAAATTGAGAAGTTTAGTGAGGAAGACATAGATGACCTTCATCAACGTCTTATAGCCATCCTTTGTGATGTCATTGAACATCCTGACAAACCATTATATGAATTGTCATGTATATCCGCAGAAGAGAAAGAAAAACTACTTAAAACCTTCAATGCAACAGAAGCAGAATACCGAAGGGATAAGTGTATCCACGAGCTGATTGAAGAGCAGGTAGAAAGAACACCGGAAAAGGTAGCAGTAGTAGCAACAGATAAAACGCTGACATACAGGGAATTAAATGAAGAAGCAAACAGAATAGCCCATTCGCTTATGGAAAAAGGAGTAGGCAAGGGAGATATAGTAGGATTGATGCTCCCGAGAAGAAGCTACCTTCTGTCAGCATTGATAGGCATACTCAAAACAGGAGCGGCGTATCTGCCTATTGATTCAGAATTACCAAAAGAGAGAATAGAATATATGTGTAAGGACACTAATGCAAAAATGGTAGTGTCCGAGGACAATATAGCAGCTCTTATGGAGTCAGAAAACATATCAAATCCCGATGTGGAAATTGATAATAATTCATTATGCTATTGTATTTACACCTCAGGTTCAACAGGGCAACCTAAGGGAGTTATGGCAATGCATAGAAATGTAGTGAACTACATTTCAAAAAATGAACACAATATATTCGGCAAGATAGTTAAGGAAGATTTCGAAGCTATTTTGTCGATATCAACATGTAGTTTTGATATATTTGTAACAGAGACTATTGCCACCCTTGTCAATGGTCTTCGAGTTGTGCTCGCAAATGAAGAGGAGTGCAGAAATCAGTATGCGCTCAATAGATTGTTGACTAAGGAAAAAGGTGAGTTTTTACAGACAACGCCGACAAAATTAAAAGTATTAATTGCAGACCCGACCCAAAGAGAATTTCTTAATAACTTAAAAGCAATACTCCTTGGTGGCGAAGCAATGGAAACAACATTCCTTAAAGAATTGAAAGGAATGACAAAAGCAAAAATATATAATATATACGGAACAACAGAGGTTCCTATCTGGTCAACATTTGCAGATACAGATAGTTTTGTGGATGAAGTTACGATAGGCAAACCTATCGCAAATACGCAGGTATATATATTAGATAAATACTTGAAGCCTGTGCCCATAGGAGTAATGGGTGAATTATGCATAGCCGGAGATTCAGTATGTGCAGGGTATATGAACAGAGCAGAACTCACAGCAGAGAAGTTCATAGATAATCCGTTTGGCGAAGGAAAGATGTACAGAACCGGAGACAATGCCTACTGGAGAGAAGACGGCAATATTGTATATGTGGGACGAAGCGACTTCCAGGTGAAAATACGAGGACTACGAATAGAATTGGGAGAAATAGAGAGCGCAATTCAGGCAGTAGAAAAAATAGAGAGAGCCGTAGTAGTGGTTCGTAAGGATAAGGAAGGCAGGCAGCTTATCTGCGCATTCTATACAGGAGAAGAAAAGAGTGCAAAGGAAATCCGAGAGGAAATAGGGAAGAAGTTACCAAGATATATGGTGCCCCATATATTTACCTACCTTGAGAAAATGCCAATGACAGCAAGCGGTAAAGCAAATAGGAATGCATTACCGGAAATAGACCTTGAAAACATATCAGCGCAAGCGGAGTATGTAGCACCTGAAACAGAAAAAGAGAAAATTCTGATAGATAGTATAGAAGAGGTGCTGGGAGGAGAAAAGGTAAGTGTAGCAGACAATTTCTTTGATATAGGAGGAGATAGCCTTAAAGCAATAGAATTAACAGCAAAGCTTGAAGGCAAAGGCTACACAGTATCAATCAAAACAATCTTCGCAAGTAAAGATATACGAGGACTTGCAGGGTTGTTAGAAGAAAAAGAGAGCGAATATGTTCCGGTAGAATACGGGGACCGTATTCCTGCAACCGCAGCTCAGATGCGAGTATATACAGCGCAGATGATAAAGCCTGATTCTGCAATGTATAACGTGAGTTATGCATTTAAGGTAGACGAGGTGAATAAGGAAAGGCTTGAATATGCAGTAAATAAGCTGATAGCAAGACACGAGAGTCTTCGAACCCACTTTGAGAATATAGAGGGAACAATATATCAGGTAATAGATGAGAATGCTGATATAAAAGTAGAGGATATACCGGAAGAAAATCTCGGAGCTTTTGTAAAGCCGTTTGAGCTTGAAAAATCTCCGCTGATGAGAGTGGGTTGCAATAACAATACGGTGGTAATAGATATGCACCATATTGTTGTAGACGGAGAAACAATGCCTGTTCTGTTTAAGGAGCTTAATGAGCTGTATATGGGCAGAGAACTCCCAGAAACAACACAATACGGTGAGTTTGCAGTAGAGCAGACAGATGCACAGTCAAGCGAAAAGTATTGGCTTGAAACATTTGCAGAAGAAGTACCAACATTGGAACTTCCGGTAGACTACCCGAGAGGAGCAATACAATCCTTTGAGGGAAGTGTACACTATGAAATTATTGAAAAGAGTCTTCACGAAAGAATAGAAGAAAAGTGTAAAGACAGAGGAATAACGCCATATGTATACTATATGGCTTGCTACAGCATACTTTTATCAAAGCTTTCAGGTAGTGAAGATATAACGGTGGGAACACCAATAAGCGGAAGAAAGAGCCGTTATCTTAACACAGTGGGAATGTTTGTAAATACCATAGCGTTAAGGAATAAACCGGAGGGAAATAAGAAGATAGCAGAATTGTTGAGAGAAATACGAGACAATTCAATAGAAGCAATAGCAAATCAGAATTATCCGTTCGGAGAACTTGTAAAGAAGCTGAGTATTGAAGTAGGTGGAAGAAATCCACTTTTTGATGTCATGTTGGCATATCAGAGCTTTGAAATGACAGACATAACGTTTAATGACAGAAAAGTAGAACTTATTCCGCTTGTAACAAAAGCAGCAAAGTGCGATATGAGTTTTTCTGTTCTTCCAAGAAAGACAGATGTGGTTCTTGCAGTAGAGTATTGTACAAAGCTTTTCAAAGAAGAGAAAATATCAAGGTTTACAAAGATGTATCTTGACCTTCTCGAACTTTGCCTTAACGATGAAGAATACATTAAAGATGTTTCTGTTACTGATGTTGAGCTTCTTGAAACTTTCAATAGAACAGAATACACATATAAAATTCCTGAAGAATCAACACTTTACTCACTTTTTGAAAAAACAAGTGAAGAAAACAAGGATAAGGTATGTATAAAAGCAAATGATGAGGAGATTACATTTGCTGACTTCAAGAAGTATGCAGAGAAAATAGACAGTAGGGTAAGAGAAATCACAAAGCAAGAAAAAACTGTAATTGCAGTAATTTGTGAACGTTCTTTTGAAATGTATGGTGCGGTATATGGTATTATCCGTGGTGGTAATGCATACTTACCTATTGATCCTAACTATCCTCAAGATAGAATAGACTACATTTTAGAAAACAGTAATGCAAAAGCAGTAATTGTACAGGACAAGTTCTGTGGTCTTGCAGGTAAAGTTCCGTGTATAGATGCAACTGCAGTATTTGATTCAAATGAAGAGGTTGAAGAAACAAAGGTTCTCGCTTTACCTGAAGATACAGCATATGTAATCTACACATCAGGCTCAACAGGTAATCCAAAGGGTGCTAAGATTAGCCATAAATCTGCGATTAACAGAATATTGTGGATGGATGATTTCTACCCATTGGAAGAGGATGATGTAATTCTTCAGAAAACACCATATACATTCGATGTATCTGTATGGGAGCTTTTTTGGTGGGGTATTACAGGTAGAGTCCTTTGCGCATCAAAGCCTGATGAACATTTCTTGCCGGCAAAAATCTTAGAAGAAACAGAAAAGAACAAAGTTACTCATTTACACTTTGTTCCATCTGTATTTGATTTATTCTTAACATATCTTGAAAACAATCCTGAGGAACAGGATAAATTCAATTCTGTTAAGTATGTGTTCCTTTCGGGTGAAGCATTAACAGCAAATCATATAAAGAGATTCTACAACACATATGATTACAATAAAGTGAAGCTTCACAATCTTTATGGACCAACAGAATGCGCGGTTGATGTAAGCTACTATGCATGTACACCAACAGATGTTGACCCTGTTCCGATAGGTAAGCCGATATACAACACACAGCTTTACATCGTTGACAAATACTTGAATCCTACACCAATAGGTGTAATAGGTGAACTTTGTATTGCCGGCGTAAATGTTGGACAAGGCTATCTCAACAGCCCTGAACTCACAGCAGAGAAGTTCATAGATAATCCGTTTGGTGAAGGAAAACTGTACAAAACAGGGGACCTTGCATACTGGAGAGATGACGGGAATATTGTATTCTGTGGTAGAATAGACGGACAAGTTAAGCTTAATGGTCAACGTGTTGAAATAGGTGAAATTGAAAGTGTTATCAATGATATTAACGGTGTTTCATCTGTTGCAGTAATTGTAAAAAAGATAAATAATAGAGATATTCTTGTTGCTTTTTATAGTGGAGAAAAGGATTGCAATGAAGCTATAAAAGACATTTGTGCAGATAAACTTCCTAAATATATGGTGCCTGGTGTGATACAGCGACTTGAGGAGATGCCACTTAATCCAAGTGGTAAGCTTGACCGTAAAGCATTGTCTCAATTAGAAGTTGAAATTATTACTTCTGCGGAGAATGAGGTGCCGCAAAACGATTTAGAAAGCTTTATTTGCAACAGCTTTGAACGAGTTTTGAATTTGAAAAACATAGGAAGAAACAGTGATTTCTTTGAATTTGGTGGCACGAGCCTTTCAATGATAACGCTTTTGAGCGAAAAGGAGTTTGAAAATATAACTGCTGCAGAGTTTATGAGAAATTCGACTCCTGCCAAGCTTGCTATTACTATGGGGAAAAAGCAAGAAGAAATTATGTTTGATTATCTTGAACCGCTATATGTGCCGTCAAATGCGAAAAACAGCCTTATTCTTTTGCCTTTTGCGGGCGGTGGAGCTGAATCGTACAGTAATTTTGTTTCTTCTATGAAGAGAAGAAGAGATGATATAGCTATCTATTTTATCCCTTACTTACATTCCATGGAAGAATGCGATGATGTGGTTGAGGAAATCAACAAAAATCTGAATAACACAGACATTTTTGTGTATTCTCATTGTGTTGGTTCTGCACTTGCGTTGAAATTATTGGGAATGTTAGAAAAAGCAGGAGTTAAAATAGTTCATTATTTTGCTGGTGCTAGTATTCCACCTGAAAAAACTACAAGTAAAAACATTTGGAATAATGTTCCTGATAATGTATTAAAACGAATTCTTTTGAAAGCCGGAGCAGAATTTAGCGGGCTTTCTGATGAAAAAATTACTGAAAAGTTGAAGAAGTTCAGGAAGGATACTGATTTTGCAAACATCTGTTTTACTGAAATCAATGGAAAGGTGAATACACCTGTTAGTGTGATTATAAGTAAAAAAGATATGTTTACAAGAAACTATAAAAAGTGCAAAAAGCTGTGGGGTATTTATGCTGAAAATATAGACAGTGTTCATTTTATCGATGCAAACACACATTATTTTCAAAGAAACAACAGCAACGAGTTAGTCGAATGGATTTTATCAATTGAATAAAACAATGAGCACCGGGGCGATGTGCCCGGTGCTCATTAATATTAATATGATGATTTATAACAAATATTATTGTGTTGTTTTTGCTTTTTTATCGCGTTTTTTATTTACTATTATTACAATCAGTAACTCGATAAGGCCCACAACAATACCTACTAAGCAAAGTAAATGGTATGTTTTAAAATACCAAAATACATTTTCTTCAAATCTGAGAAATTCGCTGAAAAATCTTGTTACTGAATAAAGTATAACGAATAGTGGGAGTAATGTTCCTTCCTTTGCTTTCTTCTTGTATTTCATAAGGAATACAAATATCAAGAAAGCGAAGACAGCTTCAATTAATTGAACAGGGAACTCTAATTGTTTTGTTATATGATTATATAATCCATGGTCAAAAGCTATGCCATGACAACAACCCTGGCAAAAACAAGCAAGCTTTATAGTTGTGAGTGCTAAAGGATATGCCGGTGCTATGAGGTCAAATTGCTTGAAGACATCAAGACCAACTATTATGCAAAAAACAAAAATCAAAGCAGGAGAAATAAATAATGTTCCGAAATAGTTTACACCGGTGCCGCACAAATCACCAAACCACGAGTTTATTAAACCTCCCATAGCTATCTGTAAGCCTGATATTAAAAAGATTTCAATGAGATTAAAAAATAACTCTGCATAAATATGACCTTTTTTTTGCGGTGTTATATTTATTATGGCTTTTGTTAATCTGCTTGGAATTTGTCTTTTTTTCTTTATATGCAACAAATTAAATATACACAATAAAATTGCACCGAGGTTATTTAAGAAACCATATAAAAAAAGATCCAAACTAGGAATGTAATGAAACACTTTATCAACCCTCTTTCACTTTGAAACTATAACATAATTTACGATGCTTTTCAAGTTTTATTAAAACAAAAAATCATAGAAACTTTTTAAAAATAAATACGATAAAAAAAGTGCTTAATGCTATATTTTTTAAAACAAAGTATAGCATATATTTTTTTGCAGTAGAAAAGCCTTGTCAATAACCGACAAGGCTCTTCTTAGGGGTAAATATGGAAATAAGGAGATAGGAATGAAAAACTTTAGTCAGCAAACGAGATTTGTGTTCCCCTTTGCTGACTAAAGTATAGTGCATAAAATTAAATTGGATATTAAAAGAAAGTGAACATTCTGTTAATTTACAAAAGGCGATTAAAGATATTTTGCATTAAAACTCTGGCGTAATTCAATTGAGCCGTCTTTTTTTATATTTGTGATTGTGTAGCCCTGTGGCCAGTCTTTTTCAGGCCATTTGAAGCGATAGTTATCATAGTCATACATATTATAGCAACCGTATCCGCCACATTGATTGTATACGAGTAATATGCCGTCATATTTTGCTGCCCAGTAGTTTACGTGATCATGGCCTGAAAAAATTGCCTGTGAGCCGGCCCGCTTCATAGCATCAAAAAGACCGCTATTGTATTTGCAACAACCTACGTTTTCGAACTGGTCTCCGTAAAGAATTTCAGCCTTGCCTGATGGAGCAAAAGTGTTTTTAGCTACCTCGTCGAACACCTCGCAGTACTCCGGAATCGGAATATGCATATAAAGCATAGAGTCAACCTTGCCATATTCTTTTTTGAGTGCAGCAATTTCATTTTCGTACCATGCAATCTGTGATGGTTTTATATAGTCGTAAGCTTCTAAATCTATAACTTCCTGAGGAATTTTGTCATTTGTAACATGCGGTTCACATGTATCTCTGCCGGAATCAAACAAAACAAGGCTTTGGCGAAGCTCTGTTTCACTGTTCATGATATTTATAAGATAGTTACCGAAACCGAAAAGCTCAGGATCGCCAAATTTAGAAAGGCAATGAGGAGCATCACAGAAGCCTTTGAAAATGAAATATTTAAAATACTCTTTTTCTTCTCTCGCTTCATGGTTGCCAAAAGCGTATGCCCAATAAACACCAAGATCTTCCATAAACTGCGCAAACTGTATAGTATCAATATGCTGAAACTTTGTAAGAAGAACATCACCTGTAAAGATTATAAGGTCAGGTTTTTCGTCGCGAACCTGATTTGCAAACATCTGTAAGGTTTTGTTAACATCCTCTGGTACATCGTACAGATGCATATCTGTCCCCGTCATTATTTTAAAATCACTTGTGTCGAATGTACCATCATCATTGAACTTTGCAATATAGGTAGCGTTGTCAGTTTCCTTAACGATTTTTACTTTACTGCCTACATATGGATGTTCAACAGATTTGAGAAATATATTTTTTGCCAGTTTACCCTTTGATAAGTTGTAAAAAGGCTTTTCAACATTAATCCAGAATTTAATTGCATTCTGCTGCAAAAATGTGCGGACAGGCTTCATAATTCAACCCCATTTCAAAAATATTTTTATACATTTTAACATCATTTTAGCATATTTCGTCAGTTGTTTCAAGCGCAAGAAAAAAGTATTCGTTAGAGTTTACAAAAGGCGCAATTAAGCTTTGTGGAATAGGTAGATATTTGTAAATGAAGAGTGAAATTTGTTGTTTTTTTACGAATTTATGGTATACTATATATAGTTAGTGATTGGCGTTTTGGAAACAATAACTTGTGTATTTTATATGGAGGTGTAAGCTTGAAAACTCTTTTTGTTTACTGCTCAGATGATGCAACAATAAATTCCCTTTGCAGAGAAAGCGCTTTTAAAAAAAGAGATGCAAAATCCCTTCAACTTACAAGATTTTCTCGTAAATCTTTGTTGAGTAGGTGCTTAGGGGCAGCAAAAAGCGATGCGCCATCTCGTAAAGATTGTACGGTGGATATTGATGAATTTGAACGAGTTATTATAGCTTGTGATGAGTTTGCAGGAATAATTTCACCGGAAGTTGTTGATTTTATAAAGGATAATAATTTTAGATATAAAAATGTTGATTGTATTGTTTTTGGTGAGGGTAGGAGCGCCAAAAAATCGAAAGATTTTCTTAAAGTCTGTATTTCACTTTCGGGTGGTACTGTGCAGAATTGTGTCAGCGTTTCTGCTAGAAAAATTAAACGTCAGGAGGAAGATTTGCTTTTTAGCGTCCGCCATCGTTTAGTAGTGTAATTTTTATTTTTAGTGTATAAAATTTTACATATAAATTTGTGTATTTTTACATTTACTTTTAAGCCGTTTTCGTTGACAGAAAACGGCTTTTTGTGTTATATTTATAATGTCCGTAATTATGATTGGGTGTGGTGCGCTCTATCGTGATTTTTACGTTAACTTTTTGTTTAAAAAGTTTAAAATTTGTTAATAATTCGAAAGGAAGATAAATTTGATGAAAAAAACATTATCTCTTGTGTTGAGCCTTCTTGTGCTCCTTTCGGTTTTCTCCTGTTTAGGCGTTTCCGTAAGTGCCGCTAGCCCGGCAGACGTAATGTATGTTCAGTCCTCAGGTGTTTCCGCTGGAAAGCTGACATACAACATCTATCTCAAAAAAAATATAAGCCTTGTAGGTACCATTGTTAAAGTGGTTTATGACCCTAGTGTGCTTAATCCCGTAAGTGGCGGTGCTCATTCTTCAGCATCATCAATTAACGGCATATTTGTTGCAGATAAGGTAAAGGGTACAAATAATGCTTATTCAATGGCATTCGTTTCTATGGATAGCTATAATGTAGGTAGTACGGATAAAGCGTTTATGACCGTAACATTTGATGTCATAAATAAAAATTACCCTACAACAAGCGTAAGTTTTTATTGTGTAGAATTCAACACTACAGATACATCAAAAAAAATCGAGAAGAACGATTCTAACCCACCACTCATACAAACAATTTCTCAGGCTACTTTGGGAAAAACAAGTTATGTTGGTGTTTACTCAATAGAAAAAGGTCTCCGTGTTGAGTGGAAAGCTACTCCGGGTGCTACAGGCTACAATGTTTATAAGAATGGAGCAAAAATCGGTTCTACCGGAGCTTCAAAGCTTTACTATGATGATGCGAATGTTGCTGCAAACACATCAGCTACTTATACAGTTCGTGCATATAACGCTTCCGGCGAAGATTCTGTTAGTACAGGTTTATCAGGCTACTATGTTCCACCGACAAGTAAGGTTGCGGTTTCAATTCAGCCAACAGGTATTAAAGTTGGTTGGTATCTTGTGAACGGTGCTACAAGCTATAGAATTTACAGACGTGTTATCAATCCGGACAATACTCGTTCAGGTTGGACTTATCTCTATGCTGCTGGTGCTAAACAGACGTCATATATCGACACCAATAAATTAGTGAATGGAACAAATTATGAATACACAGTACGTGCATATACAGACAAGGGTGCCAGCGCAGTTTGCAGATATGCTGCCATTCGCTATTATGAAGCTCCAACAGTTTCTGTTAAAGCGGTAACAGGTGGCGTTCAGGTTAGTTGGAACAAAATTATGGGTGCCCAGAAATATAATATCTACCGTATGTATAATGGCGCAAAATCTTGGTCATATATCGCAACAGTTGATGCAAGCAAGTTGTCGTACACAGATAAAGCTGCTGTTTCTGGCAGAAATATCCACTATACAGTTAAGGCTGTGGGCGATAACGGTATGAGTGCGTATGTATCAAAAAAGATTTCATATGTAGGTATTCCTCATATTACAGGGGTTTCAAACATCGCTGGTGGTGTACAAGTTAAATGGAATAAGGTAGCAAATGCTACAGGTTACAGAATTTACAGAAGAGCCGCAGGCGAAAAAAGCTGGACTTACCTTACAACAGTAAGTGGTAGTGCAGTAAGCTATGTTGATAAAAACGTTAAGAGCGGAACATATTACAAGTACACAGTCAGAACTGTTTTCTACAGTATGTTCAGTGGTTATGAGAGTGGTTTGCTTGTAAGACACATTGCAACACCTAAGCTTACATCTATCTCAAAGAGCTCTGCAGGTATTACAGTTAAATGGAATAAGGTTGCAGGAGCTACAGACTATAGAGTTTACAGACGCGGTGCTGGTCAGGGAACATGGACTTACCTCGGAACAGTTAAAAATGGTCAGTTTACAGATAAGAATGTAAAAGTAGGTAATTACTACAGATATACAGTAAGAGCGGTTGGCGGATACTATAGCGGATTTGATTCAAACGGATTAGTTATTAAACGCTAAATATATCTGATTATTCGCAAAACTATCCGATTTAGG
>CAJGCL010000010.1 GCA_904501675.1 Clostridiaceae bacterium | reverse complement strand
CTTTAATGTATTGAGAGCTTTTTCGGTGTCAACGCCCATAGCCTCATACATTTTTTGTGAATATTCATATCTTGTCATAATATTACCTCCAGTAAATTAAGACCATACACATTTAGTATAGTATTTTATGGTTTAAAAGTCAATGAACAAGTGGCAAAAAACACCAGTTTGCATACTATGAAATGTAGGAGGGGAGTTTATGACAAAAACAGTTTTGCCCGTTTCTTTCTTTTTAGGTGCCAATAATAAAAATGGCTATTGCTCGCTTTATAATAAAATTTATGATCCATATAAAAAAGGAAATCATATTATACTTAAAGGTGGGCCCGGTACAGGTAAATCAACACTTATGAAAAAGGTTGCGGAAAGGCTTGAAAAGGACGGATATTTTGTTGAGAGGGGATATTGCAGCGCAGATCCTAATTCCCTTGATGCAGTTATTGCCCCTGAACTTAACTTTTCAATTTTTGATGGTACCGCACCACATAATTTTGACCCGACCTTACCGGGACTTAATGAACATATAGTAGATTTAAGCGTAGCGTGGAATAAAGAATATTTAAAAAGCCACAGTGAAGAGATTTGCGAGCTTACAAAAGAAAACAAGCGTATGCACAATATTGCATCAGAATATCTTTCTGTTGCTTCTCAGATTGAAGCCCAAAGCATTATTCTTTTCGGTGGCTTTACCGACAGGGAAAAGGTTGAAAGATATGCGACAAGATTGGGAAAAAGACTCATAAGCGAGAGAAAGAGCAAGAGCAGAGGCAAAGAATATAAAAGATTTTTAAGCGGAATAACTCCTGATGGAATAGTAGTTCAGTACGATAGCGTTGTTGCTCTTTGCGAAAACATTATTACTATAAAAGATGAGTTTTCTGTCGTGTCGCCCTATATTGCAGAATATATTGGAGAATATGCTCTTAATATGGGTTATGATGTTTATAAATGCTATTGTCCGCTTTTCCCTGAATTCAAGGTTGAGCATATTATAATTCCTGAATTGAAAATAGCCGTTTTTACAGAAAATAGCTACCATTTATCAATTGACGAGTGCGGAAGCCGAGTGCACGCTACAAGATTTTTTGATAGCGAAGGCTATAAACAGAATAAAGAGAAAATTATCTTTCAGAAAAAGGCAAAAAAAGAGCTTGTAGATGAAGCGGTGCGCAAGCTTTCTCTCGCCCTTGATATACACGACAGGCTTGAGGAATATTATATTAAGGCAACAGATTTTGAGAGGATAAATGAAATAAGTGATAAAATAATAACAGAAGCGGATTCAAACTGAGTCTGCTTCTGTTATTATTTATAAATATAATTCAAATAACCTTTTCGTATTTTCAGTTGCCGCGTCGATAACTTCCTGTGGGTCGACACCTTTAACTTCACCAATTTTTTCTGCAACATATGGAATATACGATGAATCATTTCGTTTTCCGCGCATTGGTACAGGCGCCATGTACGGACAATCGGTTTCGAGTAAAAGTCTGTCGAGAGAGATAAATTCTGCTACCTCAACGGGCTTTTTTGCGTTTTTAAAGGTTACAGCGCCGCCAAGACCTATATACATACCAAGCTTTAAAACTTCTTTAGCAGTTTCAACGCTTCCTGAAAAGCAATGAAGTACACCTTTGGGTTTGTGTTCTTTTAAAATGGCGAGAGTATCTTCGTGAGCGTCGCGTGAGTGAACTATTATTGGTAGATTCAATTCTTTTGCGAGAAGAATTTGTTCAACGAAAACTTTCTTCTGTAGCTCTTTATTATCCTGACGCCAATAGTAATCAAGACCTATTTCACCGATTGCAACGCATTTTTTATTGTTTGAAAGAGTTTTGAGGGTATCAAGATAATCTGATGGCAGATTATCAACCTCTTCAGGGTGGATTCCACAAGCAAAATACATAAAATCATACTGATTTGAAAGGGTAGCAGATTCTCTTGAGCTTTCTAAATCTGCGCCGCAGTTGATTACACCGCAAATGCCCGACTCCGTAAAGGAGCCGAGCAAATCGGTGCGGTCAATATTAAACGCTTTATCTGTGTAGTGAGCGTGTGAATCAAATATATTCTTATACATAATTATATTTTAAAAATATTCAGAATGCTAAAACTGATGTTATAACACTGGCAGCTGGCATCTGGCGACTGGCAGCTATTATATAATCAGCTTAACTGTGTGCCTGCAGGAAGACCATCAACAAAAGCAACCTTAATATCGTCTTCTGTGATTTCACCTGCAAGAATCATGCCGTGGCTTTCAACACCGCAAAGTGTTCTCGGAGCAAGATTTGCAACAACAATAACACTCTTGCCGATAAGGTCTTCGGGCTTATACCATTTTGCAATACCTGATGCTACTGTGCGAGGCTCCTTTGTGCCGTCATCAAGTGTGAGCTGAAGAAGCTTCTTTGCCTTCTTGATTGGCTGACATTCAAGCACCTTGCAAACTCTTAATTCAACCTTTGCAAAATCATCATACTGAATTTCTGCAAGACCGATAATTTCTTTTTCCTCTTCTTCCTTTTCTTCTTCAACTGCAGGAAGAGATGCTTCGATTTCAGCTAAAGTTTTTTCAACGTCAAGGCGTGAGAAGAGAGGTGTGGCAACGCCAACCTTTGCACCTTCTTTTATTGCGCCAAATTCTGCAAGAGAGTCGAGAGTATTCACGTCTGTGCCAATCTGCTCAAGAATCTTGTCGCTTGTTTCAGGCATAAATGGTTTTAAAAGAACTGCAATGAAGCGGATGCTTTCAAGAAGATTGTAAAGAACTGTGCCGAGACGAGCTTTCTTTTCTTCGTCCTTAGCAAGTGCCCAAGGCATTGTTTCGTCAATGTACTTGTTGCAACGCTTTGCAAGGTCAAATATTTCAGAAAGAGCGTCTGAAACCTTGTAGGTATCAATAAGCTTTGTAACCTTACCGAGTGTTCCGAGAGCCATTTCCTTTAATTCGTTGTCAATATCCTCTGTGCAGTCAGGAGACTGAATAACACCATCGAAATACTTATTATTCATAGCAACTGTACGGTTAACAAGGTTGCCGAGAGTATTTGCAAGGTCTGAGTTAAAGCGCTCAATAATTGTTTCGTAGGTAATTGTACCATCCTGAGCGTGAGGCATTTCTGAAAGAAGGTAGTATCTTACAGCGTCAACACCAAAACGGTTGCAAAGGTCGTCTGCATAAATAACGTTACCGCGTGATTTACTCATCTTATCGTTACCTGAAAGGAGCCATGGATGTCCGAAAACCTGCTTTGGAAGAGGAATATCAAGAGCCATAAGCATAATTGGCCAGTAAATTGTGTGGAAACGAAGAATATCCTTACCGATAATGTGAACATCTGCAGGCCAGTATTTATTGAACATTTCTGAGTTGTTCTCTGTATCATAACCGAGACCTGTAATGTAGTTTGAAAGAGCATCTATCCAAACGTAAACAACATGTTTATCGTCAAATGGTACAGGCACGCCCCATTTGAAAGTTGAACGGGAAACGCACAAATCCTGAAGACCAGGCTTGATAAAGTTGTTTATCATTTCTTTTTTACGGCTTTCAGGATAAATGAAGTTTGGATTTGCTTCAATATATTCCTCAAGCTGTTTCTGATATTTGCTTAATTTGAAGAAATATGTTTCTTCCTTCTCTTTGCGTACCTCCCTGCCGCAGTCAGGGCATTTGCCATCTACAAGCTGACTGTCTGTAAAGAAGCTTTCGCAAGGTACGCAGTACCAGCCTTCATACTCGCTCTTATAAATGTCGCCTTTATCATAAAGCTTTTTGAAGATTTTCTGAACTGCTAATTCGTGGTCAGCATCTGTTGTACGGATAAATTTATCATAGGTTGTGTTAAGGCAATCGCAAATTGCCTTGATTTCACCTGCAACGCCGTCTACATATTCCTTTGGAGAAATACCTGCATTAGCAGCATACTCTTCGATTTTCTGACCATGCTCGTCTGTACCTGTCTGGAAGAAAACATCGTAACCCTGCATTCGTTTGAAGCGTGCGAGAGCGTCGGAAAGCACGATTTCATAGGAGTTGCCTATATGAGGCTTTCTAGATGTGTATGCAATTGCAGTTGTAATGTAATAAGGCTTGTTGTTCATTATAATATCTCCTTTACATCACCTCGAATGAGAGGTGATGTTTTATTGTCTGTGTGTTAATTATTCAGCTTTTAATGTAAGCTTTTCTTTGCCGATGCCTTTTGCATCGATTGTTACAGTAATATCGCCCTTTTCGCCTGTTGTTCTTATCCAGAAGGCTCTGTCGCCGCCAACAAGTGGGAATTCTGAAGGACCAATAATCTGAGCAGGACCCTTAACGGTTACCTTAACTGAGCTGTCAGCAAAAGGAACGCGGTTATTATTCTGGTCAAGAGCTACAATCTGAATTCTTGTAGCGTCGTAGGTGTCTCCTTCTTTGAGAGTGAGAGAGTCCGCCTTAACATCAAGGTGAAGGTCTGTAACCGCTGTTCTTACAACAGTTGCAACACATTCGCCACCTTTGTAGCCTTCAAAGGCATAGGTGATCTGCTCGTTACCCCAGCCACCGATATATTTTGTTACAATGTCAAACATTCTGTTGAATGGAATCTTACCGATTACCATTGCAGCGCCTGCTTTAAGGAACTTTGTAGGTGGCATTTTCCACTGTTTTGTCTGAGCGCAAACAAGAGTATCTGTAAGAAGCTCTGCTGCAAGTCCCTCAATGCCATCATCTGTAGTAAGCGAATCACCGATAAAGTCTGCGGCAATCATTGGTGGGTGAGGAAGATTCTTAAATTTTGAAGAATCAGGGTAAATTGTGCTTGTGTATTTTCCGTTTTTATAAAGCTTTACATAATCACAGTTTGTAAATACCCAAACATCACCAATTGTTCCGCCCGGATGCTCACCGATATCCATAGCAGATGTAACCTCCAAGAAAGGCTTATCATCCTGCTGTGAACGGTAAACTGCAGCACCCATTTTTGGTACACGGAACATATCTGTTACACCGTGGTAGCAGATTCTGTCGCCACTACCAAAGTCTTTATGTGTATTATAGTCTGCCATACACCAGCCTATAGCACCACTTGTACGAGGATTGCCGTATGCGGAGTTAAGAACTCTTGTATGACGAAGAGCGTGCTCTGCTCTTACGCCTTCTTTATCGAAGCTCTTTGTCGGGAACATATGGCCATTGTGCTCTGTTACAAGGTATGGAGCCTTGAGCGACTTTGTAACAAGTGCAGGTGGAAGAAGATTTATAGCACCTCCTGAATGGATAAAGTCATTCATTGTGTAAACATCTTCAAGAAGATGGCTCATTGGCATATTTCTTACGCCACCTGTCTGACGTGTATCGTCAAGCTCTCTTGCAACGCGGTTTGTTTCTGTATAGAATTCGTCGCAATCAAGGCCTTCGTTAACGCGCACACCCCAAAGAATAACAGACGGATGGTTTCTGTCGCGAAGCACCATTCTGCGAACATTGTCAAGACAAATATCTCTCCATTCACCTTCACCAAGATACTGCCATGATGGCATTTCTGTAAATACGAGAAGACCAATTTCGTCGCAACGGTCAAGGAAATGGATACTATTTGGATAATGGGATGTTCTTACAAGGTTAACGCCAAGCTCATATTTAAGAAGGTCTGCGTCTGCCTTCTGAACATTCTCAGGCATAGCATAGCCAACATATGGGTAGCTCTGGTGGCGGTTAAGACCGCGGATTTTAATCTTTTTACCATTAAGGTAGAAGCCGTCTTTATAGAATTTGCATTCTCTGAAGCCGAAGCGTACGGAGGTTTCGTCTTTTTCGTCAAGAGAAATTTTTACTGTGTAAAGGTTAGGGTTGTCAATATCCCAAAGCTTAACGTCTTTAACTGCCCATTTAACATTAATAACTCTGCCTTTGAAATCTGTACTCTTTTCGCCAATTTTATTATCACCATCAAAAAGGCTGAATGTAAGCTTACCGCTTGTGCTTTCTGAAAGAGTAACATCTATGCTGAGAAGCTTCTTTTCGTGAAGAACATTAAGGGTTCTTACAAAGGCATTGTCAATATAAACCTCTGAAACCTCTTCAATCCATACCTCGCGGTAGATACCACCGTAAACAAGGTAGTCAACAACATTGCCAAAGGGCGGAATTTCTTTTCGTTCAGAAGAATCAAGCTCAACAACAAGAACATTGTCTTTTGATTTTACATCTTCTGTAATATCAAAGCTGAAGCGGTTGTATGCGCCTTTATATTCACCTAAGAATTTATCATTAAGGTAAACCTTTGAGTATACTGCCGCACCCTCGAAGTGAAGAATATAGCGCATACCCTTGGCTTTTTTAATATCGAATTTTTTACGATAGCAGCTAACAAACTGATATGACTGCTCGTCAAAATAGTTTAACGGCAATTCCTTGTTGGCGTGAGGAATATCCACGCTTTCAAAATTACTGTCGTCATAATTTTTGTTAATCATATCCTCTGAAAAAACAGGAGAATATTTCCAACCAAAGTTAAGAGCAAATGTATTACGCATTAAACCACCCTTTTCTTTTCATAGTTATCCTTTATTTTATACTATTATAATAAGTATGTCAATAAATCTGCTTTTTTGTTAGGTGCTTTTTCTTCAATAACCGCATCTAAGGCTTTTTCAAGCGCTTCGCCAATTTTTTTACCGCTGAAGCCCGCATTTAAAAGGACGTTTCCTGTTATATCAAGGTCCTTTATGGTGCAACATTCGTTGTTATCTTCAATTTCTTTGAGCCATTGAAGATTTTTAGCGGTTTGTTCAGAAATATCTCTATAGCTTTCGCTGAGAGCACCTCTATCACTCTTTTTTATTGTGAGGAGAGTGCGTATATCCTCAGGCGTTTTTGTTTTTAAATGTCGTTTTAATTCAATTTTACTTTCCACGGGCTCAAAATCGTGGTATGAAACAAGAAAAGAAACACGATTGATAGTTTTTTTATCAAATTTGAGCCGTGTGAGAATTTCCTTTGCTATCTCTCCGCCCACCATCGCGTGATTTTTAAAGGTGCTGTCGCCTTTGTCATTGAGTTTGTGGGTTGGCACTTTTCCTAAATCGTGTAGAAGCATTGTAAGGCGGAGAATTTTATCCTGAGGAATTGTATCTACCGTGTGGCAGATATGCTCCCATACATTATATGCGTGCTTTTTACCGTACTGCGTGAAATTTATTGCAGGCTCAATTTCAGGAATAAATACTGAAAGAACATCAGGATATTCCATAAGAATATTAAAAACATTTTTACCGCAAACAAGTTTGGTAAGCTCAACTGCTATACGCTCTGCAGATATGTTTTTAAGAAGATATTTGTTTCTGTGGATTGCGTCAGCAGTTTCTTCTTCAATTGTGAAGCCTAAAACGGATGCAAAACGGAGAGCTCGCATAATTCTCAGACCGTCTTCCTGAAACCTTTTATCCGGATCGCCAACAGTTTTTATTATACTATTATATACATGCTCCTGTCCGCCGAATAAATCTACAAGCCCATGCATATGATTATATGCCAGAGCATTGATTGTAAAATCTCTCCTCGCAAGGTCTTCTTCGAGGTTTCTTGTGAATTCTACATTCTGTGGGTGGCGGTTATCTTCATAATCACCATCGATGCGGAAGGTTGTTATTTCAAATGGTGTGTGGTCTATTATTACGGTCAGCGTTCCGTGCTTGATGCCGGTATCAATAGTTTTGTAATCTTTAAAAACCTCTCTGGTTTCTTCCGGTAAAGCAGAGGTAGTAATATCCCAGTCTCCGGGGGCTACACCCATAATGCTATCCCTCACTGCACCACCTACGCAATAGGCTTCAAAGCCTGCTGAATGCAAAAGAGAAAGCAAATTTTCAATTGTTTGAGGTAAGTTTATTCTCATATACAATATCTCCGTTAGACTTTTTCAAATACAACTATATTATGTGCTTTTTGGAATAAATAGTCAACAAATAATTACAAAATGATAGATTTCACTTAAAAAAGCAGGGGGTAAAGGTTACAGTTTGTAATTTCTGCACTTTTTACAAAACAACTTGGGAAACAGCTGTATTATTTCCGACAAATATATCGAAAAATGGCGGATATACATTTTTGGTGTTCATAACGTTTGTATAAATTCAACAAAAATGGCGTTTTTCGATTATTTGACTTTTGGGGATTGTGGGGTATAATACCCAATGCCATAGGATAACTGCGGCATTTTTGCCATCAGTATTGTATCGAGCGGTGGCGTTCTCGGTACGCTATTGCTGACAAATGTGCCTACAACGGCAGCTTTCAGAAACCCCGATTTGAAAGGTTCGGGAGCAAGTTTCGTCAGTTGCTTATCTGAGGAGATTTAAACCATGACAGTCAGAAAAATAGGCGAAACGGCAGTGCCATCACCAATTAAGAGGGTAGCTCTCTTAATTATGGCGTTTATTTTCTTCGTTTCGGCAACAGCCTTCGCCGTGCCACCAGTAATGTACGATGTTACTATTTACGATGGCGATCAGGTGCTTGTTATTACAACTGCACAGAGAGATGCTCAAAAGATTCTTGAGAACGCAGGCATTACAGTTAATGAAGCATATGGCGATAAAGTCAGCTTCAATAACTTTGATGGTGAAAATAACAGCGCAATCATTATTAAACGTGGTGTCAAAGCAAGCATAGTGAACTTTGACGGCACAACCCATACTATCCATACTTCAGGTACGGTACGCGATGCTCTCAGCCTCGCAAACGTTTCTCTTACTAAAGGAACTGCTTTGAATTACGAAGCGGACGCTATTCTTGAAGATGGTATGGTAATTGAAATTTACGATATTTTCAATCTTACTTTTATAGCAGACGGTAAAACCTTTACTAAAACAGTATCAGGTAAAACTGTTGAACACGCTGTAAAGGCAGCAGGAATTGTTCTTGGTGAGAACGATTTTACAAAGCCTGCTCTTGATGAGAAAATTTCAGAGGGTCAGACCATTGAGGTTTTCAGAGTTGAGCTTGTTGAGCGTACTGCAGATGAAGAAATCCAGTACGGCACAGATTATGAGTACACAGATACTCAGTTTATTGACCAGAGAACACTTCTTAAAGCAGGTGTGAACGGTTCAAAAACAGTTGTTTATGAAGATTGCTATGTTAATGGCAAGCTTTCAGAATCAACACCTCTTTCGGAAACAATTTTAAAAGAGCCTGTTAATCAGCTTGTTAAAAAGGGTACAAAGGAGCGTCCTGTAGCAGTGCAGACATATCCTTCAACTCTTCCTACAAGCGAGCCTATAAGCGAAATGGCAAACCCTGAAAGCCTTATTTTAGGTCAGGATGGCGTTCCTGTTTCGTATTCAAAGGTTATTAACGCAAAGGCAACAGCATACTGCATCCCTGGTGGTATTACCTCAACAGGTAAGAGAGCACAGACAGGTTACATTGCAGTTGACCCTAAGGAAATCCCATACGGCACAGAAATGTATATTGTATCTGCAGATGGCAGATATGTTTACGGCTACTGTATCGCAGCAGACACAGGTAGTTACATCTACGATGTTGACTGGACTGTTGACTTGTTTATGAATTCAGAAGCACAGTGCGTTAACTGGGGTAGAAGAGACATTATTATTTATGTTCTCTGATAAGAAGAATAACAAAAGACTGAAAGTCATATATGACTTTCAGTCTTTTCTTTTTGCATTGTTATAGCTGACGCAGGCAGTTACGCATCTTACTTCAGCACAATCCTGAAACAGAAGAGTTTTCGTGCATTCGTCAAGGGTTGAGCCTGTTGTTTTTATATCGTCGCAAAGAAGAATTCGGGTACCTTTAATTTCTGTATTGCAATCTGTATTAAAGCTTATTGCACCAAGCAGGTTACCGCTACGTTTCATTTGAGGCAGATCGTGTTGAGATTGGGTTTTAAAATCCTTTCTCAGAAGCGGTAAGCAGGGAATATCCATATTCTCTGCTATTTTTTCTGCCAGAAGCTGTGCCTGATTATAGCCTCGCTTCTTTTCGTCGTCAGGATGCATAGGCACATATGTGCAATAATCGAACTGCAGATTTTTGTAGTGGTGGTTTACGCAGTTGTACATATCCTCTGCAAGAGGGTTAAGAATTCTTTCTGTGGCTTTATGCTTAAGGTGAATAACGCTGAGCTTTGATGCACCATCGTAATAATATGGGGCGCAGATGCTTTCATAAAAATGCTTCTTTTCGTTTCCGTTACATAAAAGCTTGGAAACACCGCAGTTGTAGCAGATTTCGCCTTCAACCTTGTGCAAATCTTTATAACAGTCTTCGCATATTTCGTCTGTAACATTGCAGATTTTGTTGCAGAATCTGCAACGCTTTGTGAATATAAAGGATAAAAACATATCCGAAAAGTTTTTAATGTTCATTATAAATCAGTTTTCAAAAAATATGATAATGCAGAATATCTTTTTGCCTTTTTGTCGTTTTGTGTCATAGCATAAATCATTTCGGCGCTACCGACTGTAACAAGCATATCTCTTGCTCTGGTTACAGCGGTGTAAAGAAGATTTCTGTATGCTAAATTAGGTACAATGTTTATGGCAGGGAATATAACCGCCTTAAACTCGCTACCTTGGCTTTTATGAACAGTTATTGCATACGCAAGCTCAAGCTCACTCATGTATTCTGCAGGAATAATTGCAACTCTGCCGTCAAAATCAACTGTTACTGTTGCATTGTTTATGCTTATATCTGTGAGTATACCAATGTCGCCGTTGAAGATGCCCGTTCCTTTTTCGGTAGGGGACTGCCACTCAATATTGTAGTTATTCTTTATCTGCATAACCTTGTCGCCAACTCTGAAGATTCTGCCGGCAACTGTTAACTGACTTTTTTTACTATCAGGTGGGTTAAGGGCTTCTTGTAAAAGCTTATTAAGATTCTGTGTGCCTACCTCACCTTTTTTAGATGGCGTTATAACCTGAATATCAGAAAATGAATCCCAGCCATAAGCTGAAGGCAAACGGCTTGCGCAAAGCTCTGTTACCGTCTGAGCAGAAATATATGGTGAAGGCCTTTCCATATGGAAAAAATCCTTGCCGTCGTTAGTCAGGTCAGGATTTTCGCCGCCTACAATTTTGTGGGCGTTTGTTATAATCTTGCTTTCCAAGGCTTGTCTGAAGACCTGAGAAAGACAAACAACAGGAAGCATACCTGAAATAATAAGGTCCTGCAAAACATTTCCTGCGCCTACAGGAGGAAGCTGGTCGCTATCGCCAACAAGAATAAGGCGGCAACCTAAAGGCAACGCATCAAGAAGGTTTGCAAAAAGGTGGATATCTATCATTGAAAGCTCGTCGAGAATCAGAGCGTTGCAATCAAGGGGATTCTGAGAGTTGCGCCTGAAAACAGGTCTGTCGTCTTCATCCCACTCAACCTCTAAAAGTCGGTGAATGGTTTTTGCATCCATTCCCGTAACCTCGCTCATACGCTTTGCCGCTCTGCCGGTTGGCGCTGCAAGAGCGATGTCAAGATTTTGTTTTTCAAAAATATTGATAATTCCTTTTATAGTGGTGGTTTTACCTGTACCGGGACCGCCCGTAAGAACTAAAAGACCTTTCTTTGCCGCAGTTGCAATAGCAAGCCTTTGTTGAGTTTCGTATGTTATCGCATTCTTTTTTTCAATGAACTCTATCCAATCTGCAAGTTGAGGCGCAGATGGTGGAGGAAAGCCTGCAATAATATTTATTCTCTCAGCAATTTTTCTTTCAGCTAAAAAGGCAGAAGGGAGAAATACAAAACTTTTACCATCTAATTCAGCAGTTTTGAGCTGACCTATATTTACTAATGTGTCAATTGCAATATCAATTTCGTCCTGAGTTACATCCAATAAATCGCTTGAAGGTTTAAGAAGCTTTTCACGTGGGATACAGGTATGACCTCTGTTAGTTGAATTGTAGCGCATTACGTGAAGTATGCCCTCTCTTATTCTGTAATCAGGCAACGGCTTTTTGGGGAGTTTTGCTTCAATTGCTTCTGCTCTTTCAAAGCCGAGTCCCAAACCTAAAGCGCAAAGACAATAGGGGTTTTCTTCAATTTTTTCAACTGCATTGATGCCTAATTTCTTGAATATTCTTACACACTCTGAAGCTGAAAAATCATATTTTTCAAGACCTAACATTATGGTGCGTAAGGCAGACTGCTTTTTGAATTCCTCGCCTATAGCTTTCGCCTGGTCTTCTGAAATACCTTTTATTGATGCAAGACGCTCCGCTTCGTTTTCTAATATGTAAAGAGTATCAGAACCGAATTTTTCTACTATATTCATAGCTTTTTTAGGTCCGATACCTCTTATGACGCCTGAGGCAAGGTATTTAAAAATCTGATCTATAGTTTCAGGCATAGCGCGACTGAAGGCAGACACCTTGAACTGCCTGCCGAAAGAGGGGTGAACTGTATATGTGCCTGTTAAAGAAACAGTTTCACCTGCATTTATTCCGGGCATAACGCCTACCGCTGTAAGAAGCTCGTTTCCAACAGAAATATCAACAACAGTCCAACCGTTTGCTTCGTTCTGGAAAGTAACCTCTTCAACAACGCCGGTAATTTTCTCCTCTGAAATGCTCATTGCTCTCTCCTGAAAAATTGATGTCTTTATTTTATCATATTATCAAAAATTTTGCATTATTTTTGTGAGATATTTTTAAGTTTTAAAATTGAAATATAGTGCTTGCTATGATAAGATAAAAATAATATGGAATCGTAGGAGGATTTTTATGAAATATATTCTCGATAAGGTGAATCACTGCAATTTTAAAGCCTATGAATGTGGCAGAATGGCGCCTCGCGCTTATTGTGTTCCTCACACAAAATTAAAGGCGGCAAAGGCAGCAGATTATAAGACCGAGCGCTATAACAGCGATATGGTTACAATTCTTTCAGGCGAATGGGAGTTTAAATACTACAAGAAAAAATCAAAGCTCCCTGCAACTATTGATACATCAAAAATTAAATTCGATAAGGTTAATGTTCCGTCAACATGGCAGAGAACAGGCTACGAAATTCCTGAATATATCAACACCCCATATGGCTTCGACAACCGCAAGTTTGGTGGTGAATGGGGTAAGGGCGTAAGACCACCCGAGCTCCCTGATGATTTTTCTTGCGGTATATATCGTAAATTTATAAATATTGAAGATAAAACCAAGAATTATGTGCTTACATTCCTTGGTATAACTCCTTGTGTTGACTTATACATCAACGGAGTGTTTGTAGGCTTCGGTGAGGGTGCTCACAACTCTTATGAGTTTGACGTTACCGAATATCTTAAAGAAGGTGAAAACGAAATTCTTGCAGTTGTTTTCAAGTGGAGCATAGGCTCATACCTTGAAGCTCAGGATATGTTCAGAGAAAATGGTATCTTCCGTGATGTTCTTCTTTACACCTACGAAAAATCATACATAAACGATTTCCAGGCAATTGCTGAGAAAAAAGGAAAAAAATACAACCTTAACATTAAAGCAGAGGTTAAGGGCGGAGTAAAGAATGCTACTGTTAAGGCATCTCTTTATGATGGTAAAAACCTTGTTGCTGAAGGTGAGGCAGAGGGTAATAAAAATACTTCCATTTCATTCAAAAAGCTTGATGTTGAGGAGTGGAGCGCAGAAATTCCACGTCTTTACGAGCTTTACATAACTCTTTACAATGGTAAAAAAGAGGTTATGTCAATCCGTCAGTACGTTGGCTTTAAGGATATAAAAATTGAAGGCACAACATTCTATTTCAACGGCAAAAAAATCAAGCTTAAAGGTGTCAACCACCACGATACCCACGAAACAAAGGGTTATTGCGAAGACTTCAAGGATTTGGAATTAGATGTTCAGTTAATGAAGGAATTCAATGTTAACTGCGTTCGCACATCCCACTATCCACCTGACCCATTCTTCCTTGAGCTTTGCGACCATTATGGTCTTTATGTTGTAGACGAAGCAGATATTGAAACACATGGCCTCTGGAACCTTGATTGCCCTGAGGATATGATAAGCCACGACTTAAAGTGGGCGCCACGCTATATGGACAGAGTGCGCCGTATGTATTTCCGCGACAGAACTCATCCAAGCATTATTATGTGGAGCCTTGGTAACGAGTCAAAGGGCTACAAGTGCCACGATAAGTGCTACAAAATGCTTAAGGATTTAGGAACAGAGATTCCTGTACACTATGAAGGTGTTACTCATACAAAGCGTCAGCATTATGATGTGTACTCACAGATGTATACACATCAGAATGATATGAAAAAAATACAGAGAAGAACAATGGGCAAATCCTTTAATGAAGTGCCATTCTTCCTTTGCGAATATTGCCATGCAATGGGTGTTGGCCCAGGCGCTATGGAAGAGTATATGCAGCTCTTCTATTCCGATGATATTTTCCTTGGTGGATGTATCTGGGAGTGGGCGGACCACACAGTAAGACATATAAACGATGGCTTCCCTTGGGAGTATACATATGGCGGAGACCATGGCGAGCCTCTTCACGACGGTTGCTTCTGCGTGGACGGTCTTTTCTACCCTGACCGTACACCTCACACAGGCGCATACAATATGAAGAATATTTACAGACCTTTGAGAGCTACACGCCTTGCAGGTAACAAGCTTTCAATTCTCAATACAAACCGTTTCATTTCATCTGAGGGTATTGAGGTTTATTGGGAATATCAGGTAAATGGTCAGGTTGAAAACTGTGGCTCTTTTGCCACAATTATTGCTCCTGAAAAGGAAGCAACCTACAAGCTTGACTTACCAAAGGTTAACTACGATAAAAACACATATCTCAACTTAACATATCTTAAAGGTGATTTTGAGGTTGCATCAGAGCAGTTAACACTTTCTGAAGCACAGTTCCCACAGCCTGTTCTTGAAGCAGGTAAGGTTTCAATGAGCTCCGATGGTGAAACTATAGGCGTTAAATTCCCTAATGGTTCAATTGAGTTCTCTGAGGAAACAGGTGAGGTTCTTTCATATAAGGCAAACGGTGTTTCTGTTATGAATAAAGCACCTGTATCACACCAGGGCTTCCTTCTTAACTTCGTAAGAGCGTATATTGATAACGACCGTCAGGACGAAGCAAAGTGGGATGAGCATAATCTCAGAAACCCTAAAATTGTACTTGAAGATTTAAGTGCAGAGGTAAAATCAGGCGTTGCATCCGTAAGTGAGTATTTCACAGTTTACGGCAAAGAGGACGTTCTCTTTAATGCAAATGTGCTTTATATCATTGGTGCTAACGGTGTTCTTGATATTGAGGTTTGCGTTGCTCCTGTTAAGGAAAGCACTGAGCAGATTTATAATATTCCAAGAGTAGGTCTTACATTCGAAGCAGACAAACGCTTCACAAATATTGAATATTTTGGTAGAGGCGAAAAAGAGAATTTCTGCGACTTCAATGCTCACGCTCCTATAGGTCTTTATAAATCTACTGTAGCAGAGCAGTATGAGCCATACATCAGGCCACAGGATAATATGAACCACTCTGATGTTTCATACCTTAAGCTTTCAAGTGATAAGGGTGAGGAAATTTATATTTCTTCCGATAAGCGCTTCAACTTCAATGTTCATAACTTTACTCAGGAAACCCTCTTTAATGCTAACCACAGAGAAGATATTGTTGACGAAAAGACAACATTTGTTACTCTCGACGGCTTCACAAGAGGTACAGGTACAGGCTCCTGCGGTCCTCGCACTCTTCCTGAATATTGTATTGATGCTTCAAAGGAGCTTACCTTTAACTTTGTAATCGCTCCTAAAAAGGTGGATTAATTATGGCAAGAATTGCTTTTCCAGGCAGTAAAAAAGTAGATTTTACTGATAAAGAATTTAAAAAAGTAAACGCCCTTCGTCGCGAAGTTTTTTGCGACGAATTGGGCGAAAAGCCTGCTTTCATAAAAAATGAAAGGGATGAGCAGGGTATACACATTGCATATTATTTAGGTGCAGATGTTGTTGCTTGCGGCAGTGCATACGATAATGGCGACGGCATATTCGAAATTGCGCTTATCTGCGTTAAGGATGGCTACCGCCGTTTTAAAGTTGGTAGCACAATAATTGAAGATTTAAAAGTAGAGGCAAAAAAGCTTGATGCAAAGCAGATCGTTTGTGAAGGCTATGCAGATAATATTGATTTCTTTAAAGCAAATGGCATTCCATATGAGAATATCTCATATGTAAAGGATGGAAAACGTCGCATAATGTTCCGTGAAAATATGGTGTTTGACGGTGCTGATTGGCTTTCATTCCATGGAGAAAATCAGGCGATTATTGCGAAAAAGGATTTTTATCTTGAAAAGAAAGAAAAAACAGAGCTTTATGTAAGCGGTCTCGGTTTTTGCTATATCTATATTAACGGCAAATGCATCAGCGACAGAGTGCTTGCGCCTGCGTGGACAAACTACAAGGAGCACGATACCGCTTCAATGAATTATCCTATTTTTGATAAGATGACCTGCAGAATCCTCTATGAGAAAATAGATGTTACAAAGTTTTTGAAAAAAGGCAAGAATACTATTGTTTTCCATATCGGTGGTGGCTGGTATTGCCAGAATGAGTGCCCTAATGAAGGCGTAAAGCCATACGGTACCATTAAGCTTTGCTACAAGCTCACTCAGGGCGATAACATCGTTTCAAAAAGTGATGAGGATGTAAAATACAGAAAATCATTTGTTCAGAAAACTAATATTTACTATGGCGAAACCCATGACGCTCGCCTTGGCGGATATGATTTTTCAGATTATCAGGCTAACACAAGCGATTGGGCTTGTGCAGAGGTTGTGGAAAAGCCTGTTTCTGTTCTTGATGAACAGGATTTCACACCAGATAAAATCATAAGAAAATTAAAGCCTAAGTGCATCTTCCGTATGGGCGACTACAAGATTTACGATATTGGCGAAAACATTTCAGGCTATCCTGTTATAAAATTCCGTGACAGAGCTCAACCTAACGAAATGTGTACACTTCGTTTTGCGGAAATCCTTAAAGAGGATGGCGGACTTGAATTCAGCTCCGCAGGCTGGGAGCATAGAATTCAGGGTGATACATTCTTCCACGATGGCAAAAAGGAAGAGTATCATCCGCTCTTCACTTGGCACGCTTGCAGATACATTGAACTTCGCGGTACTGCAGAGGTTACAGAGTACAGAGTTTGCCACACAGATATAAAGCCAATTGTTAAATTCAAATCCTCTGAGCCAACAATTCAGTGGATATTTGATGCATTCATAAGAACTCAGCAGTCCAATACCCACGGCTGTGTGCCTTCAGACTGCCCTCACAGAGAGCGCCTTGGTTACACAGGTGATGGTCAGCTTACAGCAGATACAGTTATGCTTTGCTTCGATGCAGAAAAAATGTATCGTAAGTGGATAAGAGATATTGCAGACTGTCAGGATATTTATAACGGACACGTTCAGCATACTGCGCCATTCTATGGCGGTGGTGGCGGACCAGGTGGCTGGGGCGGTGCTATGGTATTTGTACCATACAGCTTCTATAAGGCGTATGGCGATACCGAACTTGTTGAAAAGTATTACGTGAATATGCTTGCTTACCTTGATTATATGGATGCTCATAGTGAAAATGGCATAGTTGTTTTGGAGGAGCGTCTTGGATGGTGCCTTGGAGACTGGTGCTCACCCGATAACAAGAACCTTATTCCTGAGCCTTTTGTAAACACATATTTCTATATAAGAGCTATCAAGAATGTTATTGAGCTTTCAAAGGTAATCGGTAAACCCACAAAGGACCTTGAAGCAAGGCTTAAGAAGGTTGAAAAGGCTTTCCTCGATAAATACTACGATAAGAAAACCGGTACCTTCTTTAAATCTACGGAAGCCAGCGATGCCTACGGCTTTGATATTGGCTACGGTAACGAAAAAACCTTGCAGGCAATTGTAGATAAATATGAAAAGCTTGGTGAGTTTGATACAGGCATTTTCGGTACAAAGCTTCTTATTAAGGTTCTTTGCGAAAACGGTCATAAAGATTTAGCATTCAAGCTCCTTTCAAGCAAAAAGGAAAACACCTTCTACAATATGAAACGCCACGGCGCTACAACTCTTTGGGAAAACTGGAATGGCGAAGCTTCCCATTCACACCCCATGTTTGGTGCAGTTGTGGAATATATTGTTAAGTACTTCAATGAAAATTAAAAAACACTTGCAATATATTGTAATGTATGTTATTATGTCCCCGTATGAAAAGGCGTTGAAGGAGACAGTAGTCTTTTTGCAGAGTCCTAGCGAGTCGGGGGCGGTGGAAGCCCGATATAATGCAAGTTGATGAATATCACTCCGGAGCCGAGGGCTGAAGCAATAGTAAGTTACTCCGGTTGCTCACCGTTAACGGAGCGGCGTATGACAGTACGCTTGTATTATAGGTGGTTAACAAAGCATAGCCTTTGTCCTGTATACAGGACAAAGGCTTTTTTGAAAATTCAAATCTTTGGCGAATAACTTGTTTTCGCGATGCTTGCAGTATCTGTATACAGCGTCGCATCTTAAAACCGCGTTCTTCATCCAAATCTTTGGATTTTAGTTCTGGTAAAACATAAATAAATGCAAGATGCGAAGCACTGGCATCTGGCATCTGGAATCTGGTAACTATTATTTTGGAGGTAAAAGTCAATGTACGATCCGATTTCCCCAAATGTAAATTTCGTTGAGCAGGAAAAACAGATTGAAAAATTCTGGCGCGACGAAAAGATATTTGAAAAAAGTATCGAAGAAAGAAAAGACGGTACACCATACGTGTTCTATGATGGGCCACCAACAGCCAATGGTAAGCCTCATATCGGCCACGTTTTAACTCGTGTTATTAAGGATATGATTCCTCGTTACCGCACGATGAAGGGCTGTATGGTTCCTCGTAAAGCAGGTTGGGATACACACGGTCTTCCTGTTGAGCTTGAGGTTGAAAAGCTCCTCGGCCTTGACGGTAAAGAGCAGATTGAAGAATATGGTCTTGACCCATTTATTGGTCATTGTAAAGAAAGTGTTTGGAAGTATAAGGGTATGTGGGAGGATTTCTCACGTACAGTTGGTTTCTGGGCAGATATGGATGACCCATATGTAACATACCACAATGAATTCATCGAATCAGAGTGGTGGGCACTTAAGCAGATTTACGATAAAAATCTTCTTTACAAGGGCTTCAAGATTGTTCCTTATTGCCCTCGTTGCGGAACACCTCTCTCTTCTCACGAGGTTGCTCAGGGCTATAAAACAGTAAAAGAGCGTTCAGCAATTGTACGCTTCAAGGTTGTTGGTGAGGATGCATACTTCCTCGCTTGGACAACTACACCTTGGACTCTTCCTTCAAACGTTGCTCTTTGTGTAAACCCTGCAGACACATATTGCAAGGTTAAGGCAGCAGATGGCTTCACATACTATATGGCTGAGGCACTTCTTGACAAGGTTCTCGGTAAGCTTGCAACAGAAGATGCACCTGCATACGAAGTTCTTGAAACCTACACAGGTATTGACCTTGAAGGTAAAGAATATGAGCCACTCTTCGGCTACGTTAAGCCTCTTTGCGAAAAGCAGAACAAAAAAGCTTTCTTCATCACTGCTGACAGCTACGTTACAATGACAGACGGTACAGGTATCGTTCACATTGCGCCTGCATTCGGTGAAGATGACGCTAAGGTTGGCAGACGTTACGATTTACCATTCGTTCAGCTTGTTAACGGTAAGGGCGAAATGACTGCTCCAACACCATACGAGGGAACATTCGTTAAGAAGGCAGATCCACTTGTTCTTGTTGACCTTGATAAAGCAGGTCTTCTCTTTGATGCTCCTAAGTTTGAGCACGAATATCCACATTGCTGGAGATGCGATACACCTCTCATCTACTATGCAAGAGAATCTTGGTTTATCAAGATGACTGAGGTTAAGGATGACCTTATCAGAAATAACAATACAATCAACTGGATTCCTGAAAGCATCGGTAAGGGTCGTTTCGGCGACTGGCTCCAGAACGTTCAGGACTGGGGTATTTCAAGAAACAGATATTGGGGTACACCACTTAATATCTGGGAATGTGAATGTGGCCACCTTCACTCAATCGGTTCAATTGAAGAGCTTAAGTCAATGAGCTCAAATTGCCCTGATGAAATTGAGCTCCACAGACCATATATTGATGCAGTAACAATCAAGTGCCCTGAGTGCGGTAAAGAAATGCACCGTGTTCCTGAGGTTATCGACTGTTGGTTTGACTCAGGTGCAATGCCATTTGCTCAGCATCACTATCCATTTGAGAATAAAGACCTTTTCGAATCACAGTTCCCTGCAGACTTCATTTCTGAAGCTGTTGACCAGACTCGTGGTTGGTTCTATTCTCTCCTTGCTATTTCTACACTTATTTTCAATAAAGCACCATATAAGAACGTTATCGTTCTCGGCCACGTTCAGGATGAAAATGGTCAGAAAATGAGTAAGTCAAAGGGTAACGCAGTTGACCCGTTTGATGCTCTCGAAAGCTACGGCGCAGACGCTATCCGTTGGTATTTCTATACTAACTCCGCTCCTTGGCTTCCAAACCGTTTCCACGGCAAGGCAGTTATTGAGGGTCAGCGTAAGTTTATGGGTACTCTCTGGAACACATATGCTTTCTATGTGCTTTATGCTAACATTGATAAATTTGACCCAACAAAATATAATCTTAACGATTGCAAGCTTACAGTTATGGATAAATGGCTTCTTTCAAAGCTTAACTCCATGGTTAAAACCGTAGACGAAAACCTTGCAAGCTACAAGATTCCTGAGGCAGCAAAGGCTCTTCAGGAGTTCACAGACGAAATGAGTAACTGGTACGTTCGTCGTGGACGTGAGCGTTACTGGGTACAGGGCGAAACAGAGGATAAGACAGCAGCTTATATGACTCTTTATACAGCTCTTACAACTACTGCAAAGGCAGCTGCCCCAATGATTCCTTTCATGGCTGAGGCTATCTACAGAAACCTTGTTTGCAACGTTGATAAGACTGCTCCTGAAAGCGTACATCTTTGCTCATTCCCTGAGGTACAGGAGAACCTTATTGATAAAGACCTCGAAAAGAATATGGATGAGGTTGTGGCTATCGTTGTTCTCGGCCGTGCCGCAAGAAATGGTTCGAATATGAAGAACCGTCAGCCTCTCAGCACAATGTACGTTCAGTGCGAGAAAAAGGTTGAAGGCTACTTTACTGATATTATCCGCGAAGAGCTTAACGTTAAGAATGTTGATTTCATTGAAGATGCATCTGCTCTTGTTTCATACATCTTTAAGCCACAGCTCCGTACAGTAGGTCCTAAGTTCGGTAAACAGCTTGGCGAAATCAGAGAAGCACTTAATGCTCTTGATTCATCTGCAAAAGCAACACTTGACGCAGACGGAAAAATTACTCTTAACCTTCCAAGTGGTGATGTTGAGCTTCTTACAGAAGATATCCTTCTTGAAACAAAGCAGAAGGAAGGCGTATTTACTGTTTCTGACAGAGGCGTTACAGTTGCTCTTGATACAGAGCTTACACCTGAGCTTATTGAAGAAGGCTTTGTAAAAGAGCTTATCAGTAAGATTCAGACAATGAGAAAAGATTCTGACTTTAACGTTATGGACAGAATCACAGTTGCTATTTCAGGTAACGCTAAGGTTCTCGAAATCGCAAAGAAGAACGAAGCCGCTATCTCAACAGTTGTTCTTTCCGACGCTATTGCCGAAGGCACAGGCGTAGGTAAGGAATGGGATATTAATGGTGAGCGTGTTACAATTGCAGTAACAAGAGTGTAAGCAAATAGCAATTAGCGGTTAGCAAATAGAAAAATTAAAAATTTAAATGTCTGCGAAATTGAAACCAATTTCGCAGACATTTTTGTTTTATGTTTTTTATGAATTTTAGCGAAGACTGTAGGGCACGGATATCAGCCGTGCCGTCAAATTATGATAACCTTTGCGGAACGGTCAATGCCCGTTCCCTACAGTTGTTCTATTATAATTCACGCGAAGCAACTATTTGCTAATTGCTAACCGCTATTTGCTTTATTCATTCACTGTCTTAGTAAATATATAATCAAACACAAGCTGTTTTTCGTAGGGTGTCGTTTCACCTGTTTCATTATCGGTGATTGTGCCTTTGTAGGTAACAATTGTTTTACCGTCCTCAAAGGTAACGTATGTGTCCAGCTTGTACTCATCTTCTTTGTACTCTTCGTAGAACTCAAGGAAAAAGTCGCCGTTTTTCTTAACGAAATCCACTGAATTTTCATTTGCCTTTTTTGTTGAAAAATATAAGCCGCCTGAAACAGTAACGGGTTCATGGTAGCTTCCGCTACGGTCAGCGGGTTTGCCTATATGTATTTCAAGGTCCCAGAAGGCTGTGAGAATAACACAGTAAGCTACCGCACATATTACAATGGCTGAAACGAGACTGATAATGATTTTTTTCATACTAACACTCCTTTTCAATAATTGCGTTGTTTTTACGGGATATAGTATAAAGCCATTGGTGTTGGTTGGCTATTCGCGAACTTGACAATGAGAACTTTTCCTTGTTTTTCGCTACCCACGTAGTAATACGGGTAAGCCTTTTGGAAAAGTGCATCCCATTCTGCTTCGTTTTCCACCCTTGTTACAGGCGCCTTTTTCATATCGAACGAAACAGGGTATAACGAGGAGAAAATAGGACCTGTTACGGATGAATCTGTTATATAATCCACCATATCATCAAGGTCTGCAATGTAAACCTCTTCAATAGGTGTCTCGTATGACATATCGCCGTGGAAATCCAGATGTTCTAACATATGCAAGGTTTTTTTCATTGACGGATATATAGGCGTTGTAAAAGGAGTGGTTGTATGATAATTACGTCCATCCCGGATTTGAACATTGAGTATAAGATAAGCAAGAGGTGATTCCGTAGGATAATACCAATCATTGTTTGAGATGTTCATTACATCTTCAAAAATGGTTTCCCTGAGTAAACGGAACTCTTCCGTAGAAAGTTTGTTCAAATCAGGATAAAAGGTACTGCCGGGGATAGGGCTGATTATCATACTGGTATTCCAGTAGTCAATTTCCGGTGCTTCGCCGGTTTCTTCATCTACGATTGTGTCAGGTAAAAGGTTTTCTCTGAGATATTCTTCTCCGATTTCACTTTCTCTGAACTTCATTGCTTCGATTACAGCTTCTTCGCTCAGGAAGGAATATTCCCAGCTCTTTTTTGTGCCGTCTTTTAAAGTATAACTCAAAGTAGCGTGAAGTGTTGTATCGCGGTCTCTTTTATCTACAATAGCTTTATGAAAGTCCATTACTAGTTCTATTTCTTTTTCATTGTCAACAACAGTGTAATCATATTTTCTGTCAAGCATACCGAAAAAGGCATTTCCTGTTGCTTCACCTGCATTGAGAAGACCGTCGTAAGAAAATTCCATTTCTATCTTTGCTACATCATTTTTATCAGGAAGCTTGTTGTAGGTATTAAAAATATCCGTTGAATTTATTCCTGCAAGCGCTAACATAAAAACTACTGTGGCGAGGGCACCAATTATTGCAAACTTTACCTTTCTGAATGTAAAGTGAACAAGGAAGTTGCAGGTAAGTGAGCATATAATAAGAACAAGAATGCCCAAAAGAGAATATTTCAAAAGAACTGGTGTTGATACAACAACAGTGCTTGCGCTATAAACAATGTTTTCGAATAAAAGAAGAGTTACAAAAAGTGGAAGCGTAATTGAAACAAACGAAGATGTTATAGCGTTTGCACCCTTAAAGCCACTCTTTTCAGGTTTATAGCCTTTTTCAAAATATTTACCAAGAGCAAACAAACCAACAGAGAGGGATATAATCCATGCAAGAGAAATGATTGTGCTTTCGATCGCAGAATATTCTTCGGAAATTGAATCCGCATAATAAGTGTAAAGATAGTAGCCATCGCTCCAATCTATAGGATTAAGTGCGTTAGCGATTCTCGTAATAATGGTTTCAGAATATTCTGATGCACCATAAAGAGTAAAGCTGTTTGTAAAGCTGATAAAAACGCTTACCAGTGATGGTAACGCAAATATTGAAATGCCGGCTGCAGCGGCTTCAATTGTTCTGCCACAAAGTATGGATGCAAATACCGCACAGAAAATAGCGAACAGAACGATTTTTATGCAAGTAAACAGGTGGGCAAAAAATGTTTGGAAAAGAAGAGGTTGCAAACCATAAACATCCACATTTGCTTTTAAAACATACAGCTTTACCGCAACCATAACAAAGAGAATGAAAAGCAAAGGGAAAAGAAGTCTGTTTCTGTAAAGATTTTTTCTGTTTATATTAAAACTGAGTGTAGTATAGCAGCTGCTCTTCTTGTGAAGAAAAGAGAATTGGAGCATAAAGACCACAAAAGGTATTATAGTTGCAAAATAAAGCTCAGTTTCTGTTGCGGAAAAGTGATATTGTTCATATGGTCTCCTGATTAAAGAAAATAAATCAAGTGTAAGGTTGTTGCCGTCTATTGTTGGACCTAATGTGGTTACAAAAAAGCCGATAGCGTAAATGAATAATAAAATTAAAGTAAAAACAGAGTAATTAGAAAATAGGTCTTTGCGTGTAACTGATTTATTTAAAAATTCGTTTAATTTTTTCATTATCTGATTGCGCCTCCGTTTCTTCTGAGAATACTTCTTCCAATGTGAGAAGCTGTGTTTCTACCTTTTCTGCACCGAGAGAATTTACCTTTTCAAGCTCTTCATCAATATTGCCGTGAAGAGTGAAAACTGCTGTTTTAGACATTATTTTAAGGTTTTTTATATTAAGATTTGTAAATAAATTTTCAGGTGGAGATTCTTTAAAAGTAAGCGTAACCTTTCTGAAGGTGTTACTTATATCTTCAATAGGGGAGTTGAAAATAAGCTTCTTACCTTTAATGATTGCTATGTGGTCGCAAACGCCTGATATTTCACCCAGGTCGTGGGAGCTTACAATAACAGATGCTTCTGTTTCGTTTATATATTCTAATATGAGTTTTCTTAAAAGCTCCTTTTTGTGAGGGTCTAAGCCGTCAAAGGTTTCGTCTATTAAAAGATATTTTGGTTTAGCGGCGAATGCTATTACAAGCCCAGCCTGACGGGTCATGCCCTTTGAAAAACCTCTTATAGGCTTTTTCATATCAAGGGAAAACAAATCGCACAGTGATTCAAGCATCTTAAAATCGAACTGAGGATAATATGTTGAATAATATTTAGCTGCGGATTTAATAGTTGCACCCACAGGGAACCATAGTTCGTCGGATACATAAAAAAGGTTCTGTCTTTCAACATCATTATCAAAAACATCTGCGCCATCTAAATAAACAGCGCCCTCTTCTGCCTTGAAAATGCCTGCGCACACGTTAAGAAGTGTAGTTTTACCGCATCCGTTAAAGCCTGCAAGGCCTAAAACGGAGCAATCCTCAACTGTGAGATTTATATCTTCTATTGCGGTGAAATCACCGTATTTTTTAGTTACGGATTTTATTTCAATCATTGTTATCACCCTTTACGTAAATATTTCGGGTTAACTCAACCACTCTCTCAAAACTGATTCCTTTTGCTTTTGATGAAGAGAGTATGCGCAAAAGCTCTTTTTCTGCGCTTTCAAGCACAATTTCGTTGGCTATGGCAGTTTTACTTACAAAAACACCTTTGCCTGCAAGGGAATATGTAACCCGCTCTGTTTCAAGCTCCTGATATGCACGCTTTACAGTGTTTACATTCAAATCAAGGTCAGATGCCAGCTGGCGAACCGAGGGCAGTTTATCGTCTGTTTTCAGTTCCCCTGTATTAATAAGGTTTAATATCTGCTCCTTAATTTGCTCATAAACAGGTGTTCTGCTGCGTTGGTCTATTATAATCACTTCATCACCTCCTGTGATATAACTGTGATAGCACACCTACCACAGTTTCAAAATAACATATGATTTTTTGTTTGTCAATAGGAAAAATAAAAAACTGCGAAGCTTAAAATAGCAACGCAGTTCCGGAATTTTGAATTTTAGATATTAATACTCAACGCTTTGTGGTACTCCACCTGATTCGCGTGATTTGTCTGCTCTGTATACGCTTATATGACCTGCCATTGAGTCGAAGATTGATGTACAGGCAAGGCTTGTGGTTTTGCCTCGTATGAAGTTGACAAAGTCTGCAGCAAGCCTTTCGTCGCCACCACCGTGTCCACCATAAGCACCAACCATATCGCCTGTAACGTTAAGATCAACCTCTTCAATATCGCATTCTTCGTTATAAGCATCAGGTGAAGGATTAATTTTCTTTATGGTGTATTTTGATTCCTCAAAATTACCACTGATTTCGCCCTTTGTACCTATGATATGTATTTTTCTCAGGCTTTGAGCAGAACCACCAACCATATTGTGAGTACCTGTTGCACCATTTGCAAAGTTTACAAGCACGCTCTGATGGTCAACAACATCGTTGTCGCATTTATAAATACATCTTGCGTATGGAGAATCACTTTTCATAAGAGCAATTTTATCCTCAATTGTAGGATTTTCAATATGCTCTAACTTATCCCACACGTAAAATGCCCATCTGTCGGGGTGGTCTATATAAAGTCGCTTTGTAGAGTAAACGCAGGTGTCAACGTGTGGGCAGTCTACCATACATATGTTACCAGAACCCTTAGGAGCATTTTCAGGCTTGAATTGGTATTTGCCACCAAACGAAGCAATCTGCACAGGCTTGGTTTCACTCATAAACCACATCATAAGGTCTATATCATGGCAACATTTTGCGAGAAGCATGGTTGTGTGGCATTTTTTTGAATTTGCCCACTTACCACGTACGTAGGATGTTGAAAGATGGTGGTAGCTTACATGTTCGGTTGTTTGTATATTAATAATTTCACCGATTTCACCATTGGAGATGCGCTCTTTAATGCCGTAATAAAAAGGTGTGTAACGAAGCACATGGCAAATCATAACCTTTGAATTATTCTTTTTAGCACATTCCCTTAAAAGAAGAGCTTCTTCTTCATTTACGGCAAAAGGCTTTTCAAGAAGCATATCGTATCCGCGCTCCAGAAGGGGAATGGCAGTTTCAATGTGCTGCTCGTCCATTGTGCCGTTAATAATGGCATCTGCAAGCTTTTCTTCCTTTGCAAGCTCCTGAGCAGTTTCGAAGCACATATCTTCAGAAAATCCGAATTTATCCATACACATTTTTCTGCGTATGGGATTAGGGTCTGCAACGCCTACAATTTTCAACAATTCAGGATTGGTGATTGCAAGCTGACTATAAACAAGAGCTCGGTGCCCTGCGCCTACTATTATAGCACTTACAGGATTCTTTTCCATAAAAATACCTCGTTTATATTTTTACTCGTACATTACGTATACCCTGAAGGATATACTCCTTTGCCTTAACGGCTTCGGCTACCGGTAAGGCTTCAACTCCATCAAGAGCATAGGGTATGCCAAGTTCTTTGTATTTATTAACTCCCATTGTGTGATATGGCAAAACATCAAGTGCTTTAAGGTTTCTGAGCCTTCCTATAAATTCACCTAAGGCGATTAAATCATCAGGGTCATCTGTGTAGCCCTTAACAATTATATGCCTTACCCACATGGGGATGTTTTTTTCTTCAAGAAATTTTGCGAATAATAAAATATTTTTGTTATCCATTCCTGTGAGTGCCTTGTGCTTTTCACCGCGTATATGCTTTATATCAAGCATAACAAGGTCTGTGTAGTCCAACAGCTGAGAAAGCTTTTTTGTGCCTTCAGGGTTATTGGGGTTATAAGTAATACCAGATGTGTCAATGCAGGTGTGAATACCCTCTGCTTTTGCTTTTTTGAAAAGCTCAATAAGAAAATCCACTTGTAAAAGAGGCTCGCCACCTGTAACGGTAATGCCGCCGTTTTTATAAAAAGAATGGTTTTTATTAAATTCAGAAAGCACTTCTTCTGCGGTTATTTCTTCACCTGTACCAATCTCCCATGTGTCAGGGTTATGGCAATAAAGACACCGCATAGGGCACCCCTGCATAAAAAGCACATATCTAATACCCGGCCCGTCAACTGTGCCGAAGCTCTCTTTTGAATGGATATAGCCTGTCATAAATTATATCTGGTCGTGGAAGGTTCTTGAAATAACCTCGTCCTGCTGTTCCTTTGTAAGCTTAATAAAGTTAACAGCATAGCCGCTTACTCTTACAGTAAGCTGAGGGTATTTCTCAGGGTGAGCCTGAGCATCAAGAAGAGTTTCCTTTGTGAAAACATTTACATTAAGGTGGTGTCCGCCTTTTTGAACGTATCCGTCAAGAAGGCTTACAAGGTTATCTATCTGATTCTGTGTAGCAGCCATAGTAAATCTCCTTTTATTTTAATATTTTACTCTGCGTCGGTGTCAAGACCTTCGAAAAGAGTAGGTGATGAGCAAGCACCGCTTGCACAGCAGTCAATATCAATTGCAATATCACCTGCAAAAATCTGATCATCCTTACCTAATGCACCGGGGATGATTGAGAATGTATTTGAAATACCGTCCTGAGCATCAACAAATGGAAGCTTTGCAACAGATGCAAGGGAAGCAACAGCGCCATGAGTATCGCGTCTGTGCATTGGGTTAGCACCTGGAGCGAATGCTTCGCCGCGTTTTCTGCCGTCAGGAGTAGCACCGGTGTTTTTGCCGTAAACCACGTTTGATGTGATTGTAAGAATAGATGTGGTTGGTATACCGTCTCTGTATGTGTGGTGCTTTCTTATGTGAGTCATAAATCTGTGTACGATATCGTAGGCAATTTTATCAACTCTGTCGTCATCATTGCCATATTTCGGGAAATCGCCTTCGATTTCGTAATCAACCACGATGCCTTTTTCGTCGCGTATCGCCTTTACCTTTGCATATTTGATGGCAGAAAGAGAGTCTGCAACAACTGAAAGGCCTGCAATACCTGTAGCAAACCAACGAGTAACCTTTTTGTCGTGGAGAGCCATCTGAAGCTTTTCGTAGCAATATTTATCGTGCATATAGTGGATGATGTTAAGTGTGTGCACATAAACACGGGCAAGCCACTCCATCATAGCCTCAAATTTCTGCATAACCTCGTCGTAGTCAAGGTATTCGCTTGTAATTGGGCGATATTCAGGTGCAATCTGTTTGCCTGTGATTTCGTCAATACCGCCATTGATTGCGTAAAGAAGGCATTTTGCAAGGTTTGCTCTTGCCCCAAAGAACTGCATTTCCTTACCTACAACCATTGATGAAACGCAGCAAGCTATAGCGTAGTCATCACCAT
>CAJGCL010000009.1 GCA_904501675.1 Clostridiaceae bacterium | reverse complement strand
TAAAGAGTGCATTGAAAATAGCCTTGAAATCCCAGTAAATCTCTTCAATTTCAGGGTCAACAACACCGATAAATGAGCAGGAAAGAGTTTTAACTGTTGACTCATTTGAGTGCCATACATAATATGACTCAATATCAACATCGTAGTGCTCATCGCCTTTTGCGCAATCTGTAAGAAGAACTGAGTTTCTGAATGGGTCAAGACCCTGATATGGCTTGCCATTAAGAGAAAGAAGTGAGTCGCCACCAAAGTAAACATTAAGTGTTACCTTCTTACCCTTGAAGCGAGCAGGCATATCAAATGAGTTTTTGAAGAATGCAGACCAACCATTGTTACCCCAACGGTCGCCAACATTAAGCTCCTTCCACTCATCGTAAAGATATTCGTAGTCACCTACACCCTTGTAGATACATTCCTTCATTTTCCATGCAGGAATTGACTCGATGTCGGTGTAAATTCTCTTTTTAAGGTTTTTGATTTTGAGAGCAGCAACGTCATCAAACTTAAAGATACCTCTTTGCTTACCTTTAGTCGCGTCGCGCCAATCGTCAACATGAGCATCCATAGCATCAAGAGCTGCTACAGCGTCAATATTCTTGATTTCAGCCAATGCCATCGTCCTTTCTTATTCACGAAAAACCTGACTTTATAAAAAGCCACACTTTTCGATTATATTCCTATACAGTATAGCATTACATATACACAAATTGCAAGATATAAAAAGGACAAAATTGCAAGTTTTTACAATTTTGTCCTTTAATTTATTTTATATTAATTAACCAAAGTTATAGTTTGGTTTAACCTTTTCTTCTGTCTTTGCAGATTCTATTATTGCAAGGCAAACCTCAACCGTTTTAGCTCCTTCGTAAACGCTTGTTTCCATTTCCTTATCAGCAAGAATTGTGTCAGCAAACACCTGGAATTCTTTAACGTAGTTGTGGTTGTTTACGTCGATTTCAATAATCTCAGGCTTTTCAGGTGCTTCATCCTTTTCATCAACAACAAAAAGCTGCATTGTAGGTGATGTGTTATCACAGATGATTGTACCCTTTGTGCCGTAAATGCATGTACGCATTGTGTAATCTCTCTTACAGCCTGTGGAAACGAAAACCTTACCCATAAGCTCATCATCAAACTTCATAAGAGCACATGTTGCATCATCATAAGGTACTGTAGGAAGAAGCTTATGTGTACCGTAAGCGAAAACTTCAACAGGGTCTCCTGCAAGCCAACGGAGAAGGTCAACTGCATGGCATCCGCCACCGATAAGACCATGACGCTGTGGGTCTGCACGCCAGTGCTTAGAACCATCTGCATTTTTAACAATATTCATATAGTCGTGAGCATACTCTGATTCAACAAAGTAGAGTTCACCAATCATACCTGAATCAATAATTTCCTTTGCCTTTGCAAAAGCAGGTGTGAAACGGCAAATCTGACCAACCATAAACTTTGCATCTGATTTTTCAGTAGCCTGAACCATTGCTTCAACATCTTCTCTTGTAAGAGCAAGAGGCTTTTCACAGAGAACGTGTTTACCAGCTGCAAGGAATTCGCAAGCTACCTGTCTGTGAAGCTGATCAGGGATAGCAATTGAAACCATATTTATTTCAGGGTTATTGAGAAGGTCATGGTAGTCAGTTGTCCACTTTTCTTCAGGAATATTATACTTCTCGCCTGATTTTCTGAGAGTTTCCTCATTCAAATCGCAAATAGCGGCAACCTCTGCACCGTATGCAAGAGCGCCCTCAAGATGTGCATTACCGAACATAAGACCGATAGCACCGAAAACAAGTTTCTTTTCCATACCAAAATCTCCTTTAAAAAAATACATAATACGGGTCATATTCTAGCACAGAAAAATTTTTATATCAATAATATTCAGTAAAATAAAATCCAAATAATTTTACAAAAGCAATTTACTTAATCAAGCTGTTGTGTTAATATAGTTATAATTATGTTTATAAGAAAGGAATACATATATGCTTCTCGACAAAACACTTTACATTCCCGATTTGGGTGAGGTTGGGGCAGATAGTGGTTTCCACCTTCTCCCTGCCACAGAGGACGGCAAATTTGTTGCAGGCAAAAATGGTGTTGAGTTCGTTGTTGCTACAGGCGACAACAAGGTTGAATTCATCAGCTTCGGCACACATTCACTCGCTTGCGTAAAATCTGCAATTGCATACCCTGTTTACTACCCTGTTCATCCTGTTAAAACAGAGTATCCTTTAAGCGCAGTACTTATGGACCTTGACGGCACAACAGTACGTAGCGAGGACTTCTGGGTATGGATTATTGAAATGAGTACAGCAAGTATGCTTGGCAATCCAAAATTCCAGCTTGAAGATGCTGACCTTCCATTTGTTTCAGGCCACTCAGTTTCAGAGCATCTTCAGTATTGTATTGATAAATACTGCCCCGGCGAATCTCTTGAAAAGGCTCGTAACTTTTACTTTGAGCACACTCACAGAGAAATGGAAGAGATTATGGCAGGCAGAGGTAAGGATGGCGCCTTCACTCCTACAGAAGGCGTAAAGGATTTCCTTCTCGAGCTCAAGGATATGGGCGTGAAAATCGGTCTTGTTACATCAGGTCTTTATGAAAAGGCATGGCCTGAAATTCTTTCCGCATTCAAGACTCTTGGCATGGGCGATCCTAAGGATTTCTATGATGCAATAATTTCTGCAGGCTTCCCACTCAGAAAAGGCAGCGTTGGTACTCTTGGTGAGCTTTCACCAAAGCCACATCCATGGCTTTACAGCGAAACATCAATCGTTGGTCTTGGGGAAGCATTTGCAGACAGAAGCCGTGTTGTTGGTATTGAAGATAGTGGCGCAGGCGCTTGCTCAGTTCGTCTTGCAGGATATTCAACAATCGGTATTGCAGGCGGTAACATTGAATCAAGTGGTACAAAGGCTGTTTGTACACATTACTGCCAGAACTTCGAAGAAATAATGAAAATTATTAAAGGATAAGGAGATTTTAAAATGGAACACAAAGATAAAATCCAATGCCATTTTATATCCAACACTCATTGGGACAGAGAATGGCGCTTCTCTGCAAGAAGAACTCAGTATATGCTCGGTTATATGCTCGATATGCTTCTTGACATTCTTGACAAAAACCCTGATTACAAGCATTTCCACCTTGACTCTCAGACAATGCCTATTCAGGACTACCTTGAGGCATATCCTGAGAAAAAGGAAAAATTACAGAAATATATAAAAGAGGGTCGCATTGCAGTTGGCCCTTGGTTCTGCCTTCCTGATGAATTCACAGTTGGCTCAGAGGCTCTTATCCGTAACCTTCTTCTCGGACACAAAATCGGTAGAGAAATGGGCGGTATCAGCAAAACAGGCTACTCACCTTTCGGCTGGGGTCAGATTTCACAGCTTCCACAGATTTACGCAGGCTTCGGCATTAACTTTGCATCTTTCTATCGTGGCATCAATGAATATAAAGCTCCTAAATCAGAGTTCTATTGGGAAAGCCCTGACGGCACTCGCATTTATGCTTCCCGTCTTGCAAAGAGACCTCGTTACAACATCTGGTACGTTGTTCAGCGTCCTGTTTACTTTAATCAGACAGACGAAAACAACCGCGATATGAAATGGAACGATAACAACGGTGTATTCAAGCTTATTGACCGCGACTGGAAGCTTGACTACCAGTATACACATCCATTCTTCGAGTATCACAAGGAAAACGTTAAAGCACGCGCAGAGCAGGCAATGAAGGAGCAGGACGGCGACTGGTCAACAAACCATCGTTTCTGGTCAATCGGCCACGACTCATCTTGCCCTGATATCCGTGAAGTTGAGCTTGTTAAAGACCTTAACGATTCTGTTCCTGAGGCAGATGTATTCCACAGCACACTTCGTGAAATGGAGCAAGGCATTATTGATAACTTTGACCCAAGCTCACCTGTTCTTAAGGGTGAAATGCGCGACCCATATACAAAGGGTAGCGTAAGTGAACTTTGCGGTTGGATTCTTTCTGCAAGAACATACATCAAGCAGGAAAATTTCGATACTGAAAGAAGACTTATCAACTACGCAGAGCCAATGGCAGTATTTGCATCTCTTTCAGGTGCACCTTATCCACAGGGCTTTATCGACCTTTCATACAACTACCTTCTTCAGAACCACGGCCACGACAGTATCGGTGCTTGCGGTCGAGATGTTGTTTATGAAGATGTTATGTCAAGATACAGACAGGCAAGAGAGCTTTCAATGTGCGTATTTGAGCGTGCATTTATGGATATTGCAGGCGATATCAACCTTAAGGGCTTCAGCCGTGATGATGCAGCAGTTGTTATCTTCAACCCTGCACCATTCAAGAGAACTGAAACTGTTAACCTCAGAGTTGAAATCCCTGCTGAATGGAAAGCAGACAGCTTCCAGATTCTTGATGATGACGGCTCAGTTATCAAATACCAGATTCTTACATCAAACAAAGCTAATGCACAGATTATTCAGAACCCTAACGACACTGCAAACGTTCTTCACACAGAGCAGTATTACATTGCAGCAGAGGTTTCTGATATTCCTGCAATGGGTTATAAGACACTTAAGATTCAGCCTCTTTACAACGTAAGAGCTACAACTCCTGTTACACTTGTTAAAACAACAAATGTTATGGAAAATGAATTCCTTAAGGTTTCATTCAACCACAACGGTACATTCAATGTAATCGAAAAGGAAACAGGCAAAGAATTCAAAAACCTTGGCTACTTCAAGGATAGCGGTGAAATCGGTAACCCATGGCAGCATGTTGCACCTGAAATTGATGAAACATTCACAACTCTTGGCGAGCAGGCAACTGTTACACTTCTCCGCCATGGTGAATTTGAGACAACCTACAAAATTACAATGCGTTGGGAGCTTCCTGAAAAGAGAGCATTCGACGAAAAGACAAGAAGCGAGCATAAGCTTCCTATTGATATTGAAAGCCTTGTTACTCTTCGTAAGGGCGCAAAGTTTGTTGAAATTGAAACAACAATCAACAATCGCTGCGAAGACCACTACTTACAGGTTGCATTCCCAACAGGCATCAAGGCAACTCACGCTGATTCACAGGGTCAGTTTGACGTTGTTTCAAGACCTATTGCTGCACCTGACTACTCACTCTATGATGAGCCACCAATGACAGAGCATCCAATGAACTCCTTCGTTGACCTTTCAGACGGCAAAAACGGTGTTGCTCTTCTCAACACAGGTCTTAAGGCTTACGAAGCAGCAGACGACGAAGATAATACACTCTTACTTTCACTTATCCGTGCATACCCACTTCGTATCTGCGTTACAAAGGATATGCAGAATTACAGCGACTGGGATAAGGGTTCACAGTGCATAGGTGTTAACACATTCCGTTATGCATTTATGCCACATAAGGGCAACTGGGAAGATGCAAACGTATGGCAGGAGTCAGAACGCTTCAACCTTTATCTTACAGCAGGTCAGCTTGCTCCTACTGCTCATGGTAAGAACCCAACAGTTCATTCATTCCTTGAGCTTAAGGACGAAAACCTTAATGTAAGCGCAGTTAAGAGAAGTGAGGACGGCACAGGCTATATCGTTAGACTTTTCAACCCATCAGATAAGACAATCAAAAACTCAATCCGTCTTAACGGTGGTATTGCTCCTATCGAAAAGCCACAGTCTCCTGTTGAAAGACAGCAGGCAGAGTTCGAGCTCCCTGCATACTCAGGCAAGCCTTGGAGCGAAGCAAAGCTTGTTACTCTTGAAGAGCTTGACGACAAGGCTCTTACAATCAACGCTGACGGCTTCGTAGATTTCGAAATCACAGGCAAAAAGATTCTTACAATTAAGTTTAACTAAAGAAAAAAGATGCATCCTGCGGGATGCATCTTTTTAAATTAGGAATGAGGAATTTCGGGGATGCTACGCTTCCGAATATTATAAGCTTTTTTATAAATTGAAATGATACGAAGCCTGTAGGGCACGGATATTAGCCGTGCCGTCAGATTACGATGAACTTGGCGTAGCAGTCAATGCCCATTCCCTACAATCGTTATATCATACTAATCGCGAAGCTATAGCATTCGGCATTTAAAAACACCGAGTTGACAAAATCAACTCGGTGTTTTTCTGAATTAAAGATTATAATATTTTTCAAACTCAACAGGATGTGGAATCTTTGCAATCTCTGCAAGCTCTGCGCGCTTTGTTTTAATAAAGTTTGCAATAAGCTCTTTTGGGAACACTCCGCCTGCTGTTAAGTAATCGTTATCCTTTTCAAGCTCGTCAAGTGCTTCATCAAGGCTTGTTGGAAGACCCTTAAGCTTTGCTTTTTCTTCTTCAGGAAGGTTGTAAAGGTTAAAGTCGTATGGACCCCATCCGTTTGTTCTTGGGTCAATCTTATTCTTGATACCGTCAAGACCTGCCATAAGAAGAGCTGCATAGCAGAAGTATGGGTTACATGTTGCGTCAGGGTTACGAAGCTCAAAGCGTCTTTCCTCAGGCTGCTTTGCATATGCAGGAATACGGATAACAGCGCTTCTGTTTGATGTTGCATAGCCTACTGTTACAGGAGCTTCAAAACCAGGGATAAGTCTCTTGAATGAGTTTGTGCTTGGGTTAGTAATAGCACAAAGTGAAGAAATATGCTTAAGAAGACCACCAATAAAGTAGTGAGCAGTTTCGCTGAGGTGTGAGTAGCCGTTATCATCAGAGAAGATAGGCTCGCCATCTTTGAAGAGCTGCATATGCACGTGCATACCGCTACCCGCTTCACCGTAAACAGGCTTTGGCATAAGAGTTGCGCTGAGACCATATTTTGCTGCAGTATTTTTAATGATATACTTAATCATCATTGTAGCATCAGCCATTTTTGACATCTCGCCAAGCTGTGGCTCAATTTCAAACTGACCGGAAGCAGCAACCTCAGGGTGATGGTATTTAACCTTAATGCCTGCTTCTTCCATAAGAAGACACATTTCACTACGGCACTCATAAGAAGCATCGTATGGCTTTGCAATATGGTATGCCTTCTGCTTTGGCACGATTACACCGTGTCCTTCGCTGTCGCTATTCCAATATGACTGCTTTGTATCAAGTGTTGCAGAAATGTTATTTGGTGAAACATCCCAACCAACATAATCGAAAAGATAGAATTCAAACTCAGGGAGAATAAGCATTTTATCTGCAATGCCGCTATCTCTCATATATTTTTCTGCAGCAAGAACAATATTTCTCGGATACTGTGCAAGAGGTCTGTTTTCAGGAGAATCAATAATCATAGCGTTACCGCTGATTGTAAGTGTAGGAATCTCGCAGAACGGGTCAATCATTGCTGTATCAGGGTCAGGAATGAAAACCATATCACTCTTTTCAACAACTGCATAGCCGTAGTTTGAAGCGTCAAAACCGATTCCCTTTTCCATAACGCTTTCGTCAAAGCTACAAGCAGGAATTGTTACATGGCGGTACTGACCGTTAATATCAACCATTTTAAAGTCAATCATTTTAATGTCTTTTTCTTTAATAAGGTTGATAATTTTTTGAATTTTCTTATCCATAAATAAACCTCTTTTCCAAAAGTATACAAATATATTAACAAGTGTGCCTTATTTTGTCAATGGAGTTTAGAATGACTATATATTGAAATATTCATAATTTAATGGTATTATTTAAAAAACATTTGAAGGAGGGTTTTGAATGACAAAAAAAGAAAGAGCTTTAAAAATCTGTGAGTTATTGAAAACAGTATACCCTGAAGCAATCTGTCAGCTTAATGCAGACACTCCCTTTCAGCTTCTTGTTGCAACCCGTCTTTCTGCCCAGTGCACAGATGCAAGAGTTAACCTTGTAACCCCTGCATTATTCGAAAAATACCCTTCAGAAAATGAGCTTGCTGAAGCACCTGTTGAAGATGTTGAAAACCTTATTCACTCCTGCGGTTTTTACCATGGAAAAGCCCGCGATTTAATCGGTATGGCAAAAGACGTAAGGGATATTTACAATGGCGTTTTGCCTGACACTATTGAAGAATTAACAAAGCTCCCCGGTGTAGGCAGAAAAACTGCTAACTTAATTCTTGGGGATGTTTATAAAAAGCCTGCAGTTGTCGCAGACACTCACGTTATAAGAATCACCAACCTTTTAGGACTTACCGATTCAAAGGATCCTAAAAAAGTTGAGCTTCAACTCAAAAAGATTCTTCCACCTGAAGAGAGTAACGATTTCTGCCACAGAATAGTTCTCCACGGCAGAGCAGTTTGTATAGCGCGCCGCCCAAAATGCGATGAATGCATTTTAAAAGATGTTTGCAAAAGCAGAAAGGATTACGTATGAAAAAGATTATTAGTATTATTCTTTGTTTTGCAATTATATTCTCCTTTTCCGCTTGCTCTCTTACAAACGAAAACGCTAATTTTACAATTGGTATAAGAGAAGCTGTTAACACCTTTAATCCGTTATTGAGCAAAACCGATGCAGAAAAAATCATCAGCACCAATTGCTTTGAAGGGCTTCTTCGTTTTGATGAACATGGGAAAATAAACCTTGCAGGTGCCACCGCCTATACAATTGAAAAAGACGGTCTTTCATATATTTTCAAGCTTAATCCTAAAGCAGAATGGTATATTCCTGAGGGAGCAAAAACCATAATTAAAAATGCAAATATAAAAGACTTTAATTCTTCCATTACCGGAGAAGATTATGTTTACGGTTTCCAAAAATTCAAGGAAGAAAATCCTGAATTCAATTCTGTTAAATCAATAAATATTATAGATGATTTCACCATTGAAATAACGCTGACAGAAAAGGATTTAGACCTTTTATATAAGCTTGCTGCTCTCCCTATATACCCTTGCAGCAAATCCTTTATAGAAGCATCAGGAAATTCTTACGCTACTACATTTGATACAATTTTATATAACGGTCCTTATTATGTTAAAGAAACATCACCTACTGAAACTGTTTTAATGAAAAATCCTCAGTACAACGGAAATATTCAGATTCAGAACAAAAAGGTGCTTCTTTACACAACCGGCACAGAAGACGCATTGAAAACACGTTTTAACGACGGAAGCTATAACATTTATATTGCGAATTCTTCAGCAGAAAGTATAGCATATACGCATCCCGTATCAACATTATACAGTGAGGTTTGGGGCTTAGCCTTTAACTGCAAATCAAAGCTGGGCTCTCAGAGTGCCTTCAGAAAGATTCTCGCAAGCTCCATAAACTTAGATAATGTTGCATGTCCCGATTTTGCTATACAGAAAGCAAAGTTTTTATATCCCCCAAATTTCAGCATCGGTGATGTAACATACGGAAACTTCCAGAACAATATAACACCACCTGAATTCAACCCTGACAACGCAGTAAAAGCTATGGGTACCATTCAACAGAAATATGGCTTCAAATCTTATTCAGTTACTTTTGCCGCACCGGAAGAAATGAAAACATCCGCAGAAAAAATAATTGCAGATTGGGAAAATCTTTTCGGAGAAAAAATAGAATTCACACTTGTTACTTTCCCCAAAAGCCATGTAAAAGATTTTGCCGAAAAAGCTGAATACGATATTGCGGTTCTACCAATTAACGCCAACGAAAAAACAGCTACCGCTATTATAAATTCACTTTCAGGAGCGCCTTGCTACTACGGCGGTAAAACAATACAAAACCTGAGAGGAAAACTGAACACAATACCTGAAGAATCTTTTAAGATTCACCAAAAGGCTGAACAACACATTATCAAAAACAATATATTTGTTCCTCTTTTCTATACAGGAAAGGAATTATACATTAACGAATCCTTTAGCGGTATTTACCTTGCTGATGGTGGAAATCTCCTGTATTTCCATGCAGGTCATGAGGTGTAATATGAAGAATACAGGAAATAAAATATATAAAGTTGTTTCGCTTGTTCTTCTTATAGCTGTTATGGTAACTATTTTCGTATTATCCCACCAGGATGGCTCCGAATCTTCTGAAACAAGCGGTTTTGTAACAAAACTTTTATCTCTTGTTTTCGGTGATAACATTCCCGAAGCAATTGTTCGTACCTTCGGTCATTTCAGTGAATTCGCAGCATTAGGATTTCTTTCAACCAATTGCTATTATGCTTTTAAAGAGAAACGTAAGCCTGTTTTATGCATTTCACTTTCATGGCTTTACGCCTGGACTGATGAAATACACCAGATATTTATTGACGGACGAGCCTTTCAGATATCCGACCTGTTAGTTGATTTAGGCGGAATAATATGCGGAACCGTACTTATAATTGCAGTTATACTTTTGACCAAAAAAATCAAAAAGAAAAGAAAGAGCAGGAATCAAAACTGATTCCTGCTTTCTTTTATTTATACATTTCATCTATCTGAGCTCGTGTTTCCTTAGCCCAAGGGTACTGCTCCATATACTGACCAAAATACTTTGTATTTTCATTTTTCCCTTTTTCAAGGAAATCGTAATAATCACATGTAAATTTAGATTTATCAACGCTACGCTGATTTCTGTTATCTATAAGTATATCAGAAATTCCGGCTTCCTCAAGAGATGCTCTGAGAGATTTCAACACTTTTCTGAAAAGAGATTGAACTGTTTCGTCGTAGGCTCTGCCTTCCCAAAGAATTGAAACCGCCTGTTCTGTGCTGATTATACCACCATTTCTGTCAACAAGCAAAGCAAGTAATTCCTTTGACTTTGCACTTGAAAAATTAACGGGCTTACCATCAACAAAAACATCAAAGAAACCAAATGTTTTTATAAAAATGTGGTTTTCATCAACAGCATCTCTCACAAGAAGAGCCTTATCATATGCCTTTTTTATTGCTTCAGGACTATATGGCTTAAGAACATAATCTACCGCATCAACGGAGAAAGCCTCAAGAGCATGGTCGCTATATCCTGTTGTGAATATAACACGTATATTTTTTGAAAGCGCCTTCATTCTTCTGGCAAGTTCAATCCCCTTTATAACAGGCATCTCAATATCAAGGAAAGCAATATCCACCTTGTTTTTAGCAACATAACCTAAAGCATCCAGAGGATTATTGAACTTAACAATCTCATCTTCAATTCCCAAAGACCTGCAAGTATCCTCAAACTCTTCAAGAGCAATAAATTCATCATCGACTGCAATTATTCTCATTTTGCTTCCTCCTTCTTGGGAATTTTAATTGTTACAGTAGTACCTTTCCCTGTCTGGCTGTTAATATCTATATCTGCATTAACCATAACTGCCAGTCGTTTTTTAATGTTTGTTACACCAACGTGAGAACGTCCATCATCCTTTTCTTCGTCAACATCAAAACCTACTCCATCGTCTTCAACACAGATAACATTAAAGCCATCTTCTTCGTATGTTTTAATCTTAACCGTTCCGCCCTCCGCTTTCTGATTTACGCCATGTTTAATAGCATTTTCAACAATAGGTTGAATAGTAAGCGGTGGTACATTGAAGTTTTCAGCAGAGACTTCATATTCAACATTAAGTCTGTCTGCGAACCTAAGTTTTTCAATATCCACATAATTTTTTACGTGTTCAATTTCTTTGCTTACAGGAATCGGCTCCTTCTGAGTAAGAGAATCCATATTGGTACGTAAATATCCCGAAAACTTTACAATAGCACTTTCCGCTGTCTTCGGGTCTTTTTTAGTAAGATACTTAATAGTATTTAAAGCATTGTATAAGAAATGTGGTTGAATTTGGCTTAGCATAAGAGTCATATTGATTTCTGCAATTTCTTTTTCCAGCTCTGCTGTTTTTTGCGCAGCCTTGTATGTATCCAAGGTGCTTATAAGATGAACAAAAAGCATAAAAGCTATAAATAAGAAACAAGATACCGGCATGATAAAGGAAACCGTATCAGAAATATATCCATAAAGATATAAATTATCAGTAACAAGAGAAGCTGCACATATACAATACAATATAAGATACAGTACTGCAAAGCGTTCTTTCTTAACTACAACATCTGATAATTTAAACACCATATATCCGTCAAAAATATAAACTATAGTCTGAATCAACATATAAACTTTAGAAGTGTAAATATAGTCATATGTAAAGTACGGAACAAAAGCACTTGCAAGGAAAACAGCGCTTATTACTACAAGTGTAATTTGGCTTACCTTGAGACCTAACACATTTATAAGATGCATAAGCATACAAAGTTTAATAATAAACGTAGTTGCATACATCAGACTCATCATTATTTCATAGTTGATATTACCAAAAAAATTATGGGAAATCATATATCCCTCGTTGGAAATAAGCATTCTGAAAATAAATACCACACATAACAGAACAAGCCACAATTGACTTAAAAAGTTCTTTCGCATAATCGCAAGCGATGCAGAACCTATGGCAAAAAATGCAACTACGCCAATAAATAAAAACCGCAATGCTACAGAGCTCATAATAGAATCAAGATACTGATTATAGTCTGACAAAACAGGAACTGCTGTAAGCCCACTTGAATATTCACACTCTACTTCAACAACAATTTCATGAACACCCGAATCATTAATGGTAAATGGTTCAGAATAGGGCTCAACGAGATTCTGATTTCCATGAATCTTACAAGGAACTGAACGATTTGAAAAAACAAACTCACCATCAATAAAAACCTGACATTTACCGGGAAGATTCATTATACTTACCACAACGGGATGAACCGAGCTTATGTTTTCAACGAAAATCCGATAACTTGCTATACCGCCATTCGAAAGATCTTGTCCGTCAAGCTCATATTGAGTCCAGGAAGAAGGTACACTTACGTATAAATCAGGCTCAGCTTCTTTAAGCTTTTCTGTTACAATATGCTTATTCCAGAAAAACTCCCATTCACCGGCAAGAGAGACCGTATCGCCATTAGAAAAATCGTAGCCCTCAACATCAGCATAGGCGCTAGAGATTTTCATATTATTAAAAAGACTAGGATTAACATATGAAATAAAGGGCAGAATTATACACGCAAGAACAGTTATCATAATCACTACTACAAATAACGTGTTCTTTTTAAAAGCACTTGACATACTTCTCCCCCCGCTCCATTGGAATAATTAAGTAAATTATACAACAGAAGCGAAAACAAATCAATATCGAAACGAGAAAAAAACGAGAACTTTCCGTAATTTTGTTCATGCGCATCCATATTTACGGTTAAAATCTTTCTCCTACACAATAGAATCCTTGAAAATCAGCGTATTTTATGGTAAAATATTAGATTAGAGATATAATGAAAGGTGATTGTTATGATAAACAATAATGAACGCTTGGAAATATTAGAGAATCTTGTAAAAAATGGTGTGGAAATCCCCTGTTTTGATGGTGTTATAATTGAGCCGTCGGTAAAAATAGAAAAAAATGTTGTAGTTATGCCCGGTACAATTCTTCTTGGAGAAACAAAAATATGTGAAGGAAGCGTTATTGGTCCTAACTCATATATTGCTGATACAACTGTTGGTCGCAACACCAAGCTTAACAATACTCAGGCTTTCAATTCAGAAATTGGTGATGGTGTTACCTCAGGACCATTCGTTCATATAAGACCTAATTCCAAAATCGCAGACAATGTTCATATAGGTAACTTTGTTGAGGTAAAGAATTCAACAATTGACGAAGGAAGTAAACTTCCACATCTTCTTTATGTTGGTGATTCTGATGTTGGAAAAGACGTCAACTTTGGTTGCGGTTGTGTTACAGTTAACTACGACGGCAGAAATAAATCTCGCACAGTAGTTAAGGATGGTGCTTTTATAGGTTGTAACACAAACCTTGTAGCGCCTGTTACAGTTGGTGAAAACGCTTTCACTGCCGCAGGCTCTACTATAACAGAGGATGTGCCTGACAACTCACTTGCTGTTGCTCGCTCAAGGCAATCAATAAAAGAAAATTGGGTAAATGTAAAAAAACCATACAAACGTCAACACACAAAATAAGGATTACAAATTATGTTCAATAAATTCAAAAAACAACCTTCAGGCGGCTCCACCTATGATTACCTTATTGTAGGTCTCGGCAACCCTGGTCCTAAATATGAAACAACACGCCACAATGCAGGCTTTCTCTGTGTTGAGAATATGGAAAACGAGTTAGGCTTTAAAGCAAAAAGCTTAAATTCCATGCTCTTATCGGCGATACTAGAATAGCAAGCAAAAAAGTGCTTGTTATGAAGCCACAGACAATGATGAACAATAGCGGTGTTTCTGTTGGTGAATGCGCATCATTCTATAAAATTCCGCCACAGAATGTTATCGTCATCTTTGATGATATTTCCCTTGAACCCGGTAAACTCCGTATAAAAAGGAAGGGAAGCGCAGGCGGTCATAACGGAATAAAAAGTATTATTGCCCATTTAGGCACCGAAGAATTCCCTCGAATCAAGTTAGGTGTTGGCAAAAAGCCTCATCCTGATTACGATTTAGCAGACTGGGTTCTTTCAAACTTCCCCAAAAAAGATATTCCTCTTATGAGAGAGGCTATGGATAACGCCTTAGGCGCCCTCGAAATGATGATAAAGGGCGACACAGAAGGCGCTATGTCCAAATACAACAGCTGAGGTTTTTATGTCCTGCTACTCAAAACTTCTGGAAAATTGCACAGAATACAAGGAAGTACTGAAATTTATTAAAAATGGAGTTGGCCCATCAGGTATAACTGGGCTCCCCCTTTCTCCAAAGGCTCACCTTGTTTTTTCACTCTGCGAGAATCTTTCTCGCGGAGCACTTGTCGTTTTGCCTGATGAAGCATCCGCACGAAAATTTGTTGGTGATATCAACGAATTTTCAGGCAAAGGCAAAAAAGCATTTTTCTACCCTGCAAGAGATTATTCCTTTAATACATCACAAGGTCAGTCAAGAGAATATGAGCAGATACGAATCAAGGCTCTGCGCAATATTCTCGGCGGTGAATATTCAGTAATCGCCTGCTCTGTTGAAGCAGCGCTTCAGCTTACTATTCCGCCTGAAGAGCTAAAAAAACGTACATTCAAAATAGATTCAGATACAGAAATTTCACCTCAGACGCTTATCGACACCCTGACCGCAGCAGGCTTCAAGCGTGCAGACGCAGTTGAGGGTGCAGGTCAGTACGCCCACAGAGGCGGCATTATAGATTTCTTCCCACCTGATGCAGAGGAGCCTGTAAGAATTGAGCTTTGGGGCGACAATATTGATAATATTTCAACCTTTGACCCATCTACTCAAAGAAGAACAGATACTCTTAATTTTTGCGAAATCACCCCTGCAACAGAAATCATATTTAAAAATGATGACGATTTAAAACACAAAATTGAAAGCTTTATTTCTACCCTTTCAGGTAAAGGCTCACGCAAAGCCAAAGAGGTGCTTTCAAAAGATATTGAAATGATTGAGGCAGGCGTTGGCCTTTCCTCTGTTGATAAATATCTTTCTCTTGCATACGAAAAACCTGCATCAATTTTTGATTACTGCAAAGGCGATATACTTTTTGTTGTTGAAAGCGGTAATGTAAAAGAAAAGGCTGAAAGCAGCACAAAGCTTTTCTTACAGGAAATAAAGGCTCAGTTTGAATCAGGCGTTCTTGCGAAAGGTCTTGACCAATTCACTCTTACATTCCCTGAGCTTTTAAATATTTACGAACAAAGAAAAGCATTTTATATTGATACATTCCCAAGAGGGTCATTCGACACACCTATAAAAAGCCTTACCACATTTAATGTTCAGCAAACGCCATCGTGGAACGGCTCTTTGGAGGTATTGCTTGATGACTTAAGACCTGCTCTGAGAAACAAAGAGAAATGCATTGTTATAGCAGGTACAGAAAAAGCCGCTGACGCTCTTGCTGAGGCCTTGGAAGCAGAAGATATACGGGCTTTACACTTCCCTGTTATTCCATCTGAATTCCCACAGAATACAGTTGCTGTTCTTTCGGGTGGTCTTTCAGGAGGATTCAGGTATCCTAACGAAAAATTCACAATTATCTCATACGGAAAAGGCTCTCATAGCGTTTCAGGACTAAAAAAACGTCGTAAGAATTATAAAGCTGCAGACGCAATACAAAGCCTTGAAGAGCTTTCAAAGGGAGACTATGTTGTTCACTCAGTACACGGCATCGGTATTTTTGAAGGCATACAAAAGCTTGATGTTTCAGGCGTTACAAAGGATTTTATAAAAATCACGTATGCCAAGGGCGGTGCCCTATATGTGCCTGTTACTCAGCTTGATTTAGTTTCAAAATATATTGGTCCTAAGGATGATAGCAGAACACTTAAACTTTCAACCCTTGGTGGTAAAGACTGGGAAAAGCTTAAAGCAAGAGTAAAAGGTTCTGCTAAAAATATGGCAAAAGAGCTTATTGCCCTTTATTCCCGCAGAATGAAAGCTGCAGGCTATGCATTCTCCCCTGATATTGATATGCAAAGCGACTTTGAACGCCGTTTTGAATATGACGAAACAGACGACCAGTTAAGAACAATACGCGAAATCAAGCGTGATATGGAAAAGCCTCACCCAATGGACAGACTTCTTTGCGGTGATGTTGGCTTCGGTAAAACAGAGGTTGCTCTCAGAGCCGCCTTCAAATGTATTGCAGACGGCAAGCAGTGTGCAATTCTTGTACCTACTACGATTCTTGCACTTCAGCATTACAATACTATAAAACGACGTTTTGAGGGCTTCCCTATTGAAGCGGAAATGCTTTCAAGATTCCGTACTGCAAAGGAGCAGACACGTATAATCAAAGCACTCAAACGCGGTGCTATTGATATTATTGTTGGTACACACAGACTTATTTCAAAGGATATTACTTTTAAGGATTTAGGTCTTATAATAGTTGACGAGGAGCAACGCTTTGGCGTTGGTCAGAAGGAAAAACTTAAAGAGATGTATCCCGATGTGGATTGCCTTACACTTTCCGCAACGCCTATTCCCCGAACAATGAATATGGCAATGTCGGGAATCCGCGATATGTCTGTTATCGAAGAAGCTCCTCAAGACCGTTCACCTGTTCAGACTTACGTTTTAGAGCACGATTGGGGCGTACTTGCAGAGGCTATGGAAAAAGAGCTTCGTCGTGGTGGTCAGGTTTATTACCTTCACAACAAGGTTGAAACCATAGAGAAAACTGCGGCAAAAATAAAAGAATTGCTGCCTGACGCTAATATAGGTATCGGCCACGGTAAAATGAATGAGGACCAGCTTTCTGACGTGTGGCGCTCTCTATTAGAGGGTGAAATCGATATTCTTGTTTGCACTACCATTATTGAAACAGGTGTAGATGTACCTAACGCAAACACTCTTATTATTGAAAACGCCAACAACTTAGGTCTTGCTCAGCTTCACCAGATACGCGGAAGAGTTGGCAGGTCTGCAAGGCGCGGTTTTGCGTACCTTACATTCACAAGAGGCAGAGAGCTTACTGAAATTGCAACCAAACGTCTTACTGCTATACGAGAATATACAGAGTTTGGCTCAGGCTTTAAAATCGCAATGCGAGATTTGGAAATTCGCGGTGCTGGTAACCTTTTGGGTTCAGAGCAACACGGGCATATGGAAGCTGTTGGTTACGATATGTATATGAAGCTTCTTTCTGAAGCGGTTATGGAGGAAAAAGGTGAAGCACCTGAAAAGATTACTAAGGAATGTCTTATTGATGTGCGTATTGATGCCTTTATTCCCGAAACATATATTGAAAGCCTTCCGCAACGTCTTGCGATTTACAAACGAATTGCAGATATACGAAGCGACGAAGACGCAAGCGACGTTATAGATGAGCTTATTGACCGTTTCGGTGAGCCGCCTGCAAGCGTAGAAGGTCTTGTAAAGGTAGCACTTTTAAGAAACTCTGCGGCAGATTCAGGTATATATGAAATTGGACAAAATAACAACAGCCTTCTTTTATATGTTGAAAAAATAGATATGGCAAAGGTTGCGGTGCTTGTAAAAGCAATGCGAGGAAGAATTCTTGTTTCCACAGGCCCTAAACCATATATCACAGTAAAAAAAGAAAGCGGTCAATCACCCCTTGATGCATTAAAGGAAGCGCTTGACCTATTAAAAGAAACAAAAAGCGAGGAAGATAAAAATGAGATATAATTTCAGAACACAGGGGGTTTGCTCCCGCACAATTTCTTTTGATGTTGATAACGGCATTGTATCAAAAGTAGCATTTGAGGGTGGTTGCAACGGCAACCTTAAAGGTATTGCTGCATTGGCTGAGGGTAAGTCTGCCCAGGAGATTATTGATGTTCTTACAGGCATACGCTGCGGCTTCAAATCCACCTCCTGCCCTGACCAGTTTGCAAAAGCACTTAAAGCTGCATTGGAGGAGAATGCATAATGAAATATCTTATATTAATTGCCGATATTGATGAATTTAATCCTTGTAAAGAAAGCCTTGGCTCCCTTGTAGAAAAAGAATACACTATAAAGCATATGCCTGCTTTTGATTTTACTCACAACGGACATAACTGCACCGCAGTTTGCTTCGGAATAGGCAAGGTAAATGCGGCTATGGGTGCTTCAATCGCTCTTTGTGAAAAGGAATATGAAGGCGTTATAAACACAGGCTGGAGCGGTGCTGTTTCAGGTGTATATAAAGGCGATATTATCGTTTCCGACTCTGTTGTTGAATGTGATTTCGACTTAACACCTATCGGCAGACTTCCCGGTCAGAAGCCGGGACAGGCAGAATACATATATGAATGTAAAAACGCTCTTTATGATGCTGCAGTTTCTGTTGAAGGCTTTAAACACGGAAAGCTTGGTACAGGCGATTTCTTCCTTACAGATGCCGAGAGAAGAAACAAATATAAAGAGATTTTCAATATAAGCGCATTCGATATGGAAAGCGGTGCATTAGGTGCAGTTTGCTACCTTCTCGGTAATATTCCATTTGTAAGCGTAAGAAAAATTTCTGATAGTGCTGACGACGTAGGCGTTGAGGATTACACAAATTCAGTAAAAACAGACATTACTGCATTTTCTGATATCGTTCTCAGAATTTTAGAGAAGCTATAAATTCCACAATTAAATAAAAGCAATCAACCCTTCTACCAACTTTATGTTGATAGAAGGGTTGTATTTTTTGCACAGACTCACAGGGCTATTCTGTGGGCTTTAAGGATTTGAAATCACTCCGCCACCAAGCAAGTACTTTTGCGCTTATCTTACTTCATACTATGCTTGGGCGGTGAAAAAGTGCAAAATCAAGAGTGTAAAATGCAAAGTGTTACGATAGGTTTATTTATTCTATCACACTATCCTCGTACACCAGCTCTTCCTCTTCGATGGATAGATAGGTTTTGTAATAATACTCATCAAATGTTTCTCTATCTAATGATGGATTTTTCTTAATAAATTCATCCAATACTTTTCTTGCTTTTATCCATGAAAGGTTTTTCTCGTAAAACATACCTTTGGTAATAGCAAGTTTTTCATCAGTCTCTTCTTTGTCAAAAGCATTTTCATAAACACTTGAACAACGATATAAAAGTTCGTTAATTGCCCCATCTGCTATCTTTTTATCGTCATCCTCTGTGAGTTTAATGAGTGTTGGTATACCACTTACTCCTAAGGTACCAATTTGTTCAATGTCTATCTGAATATTACCCTTTTGGTATTGATTATAGTTATATTCGGCTATAACTGTTTTTGTATCTACTGCTGCAACCAAAAGAAGTGAAATTGTGCACACAAGCACTACTGCCTTTGCATATTTTATTTTTGTAATAAAAAGCCTTAAAAGCAGTATCACAGAAATCACTGCAAGCATAACCATAAACACAGAAGTTAAAACTCTTAAATGTGTTAAGCCATAAAGGGAAATGTATTTCAGCATTTTCACAATTGCAGTTGAAATATAGAAAATTGTGAAAAGGCAAAGAAAAACAAGTAATCCTTTTGTAGATGTAGGTATTTTCCTACCCTTTCTCTTAACCAGCATAGCGGTAAGAGATAAAATCAAGAAATTTATAAAAGATATTGCGCCCATCTGGAAGAAACCGCTTCGTGCAAACTGAGCCGCAGTAAAATCTTCAGGCAAAAGAAACGCAAATGCTTTTGTTATGTAGGCTAACTGAGATACTGCATAAGCGCAATAAACCACGCTTACTGCGCTGAGCACAATATTGAAAAGAATATTTGGAGTTTTATTCTTACTTGGTTTAACAACGAAATCTTCTACAGATTGTTTTCTCATTGAAAACAAAAATGAATATACAAACGGAGAAATACCCAATGTTATAATCAACGAGAGGACAAGAAGACCTGCATTTTTAAATATTGATTTTACCAAAGAACCAAAAGCAATATCCGAAGATGAAAGCAAGGGAAGAACGATACATAAAAGCGGAACTGTTATAATAATTCCCAGAATTATATAAACTGCATTTTTGGATTTATTTTTTGTTATTCTTTCAATATAGCTTTTAAAAGTAACCTCAAGCTTAACCAGAGTGCCATCTATTGTTTTACCCAACATAGCAATAAAGCTCTTATATGTGCCTTGTTTAAGAGTTATGTTGTTTGAAACATTGCATATTAAAAAACAGCACACAAAAGGAAGATAAACAATGGTGCAAAATTTGATAACTGCATCACTTGTAAGGCTGAAGGAAACAACAAGCGCCATACTCAGCAAATATAAAATCACGCTGAAAAGCTTCGAGGTTGATTCTTTCTTCCATGCATACACAAATCCTATTGTAAGCGCAATACCACAACCTATTGAAAAGCCTATATTAAAGCCACCCAATATTCCGATTCTGCTTAAAATAAATAATGAAACTACTGTTAAAAACAGACTTATTATATCCCGTTTTTCTACAGGAAATGTTTTTGTTTTCATAACTTATTCCTCCGAACTATACTCAAGTATATCCCCCGGTTGACAGTCAAGCTCCCTGCAGATTGCGGCAAGGGTTGAAAACCTTATTGCCTTTGCCTTACCAGTTTTAAGAATCGACAGATTTGCCTGAGTAAGACCAATTCTTTCAGCCAATTCACCTGAGGACATTTTTCTTTTTGCTAACATTACATCAAGATTTACTATTATTTTCATACTTACACCATCAAATCATTTTCTTCTTTTATTTCACATCCGTACTCAAAAACATTTTTGATGATGCGTAATATCAGAAACATAAATGCCGCTGAAACAGCTATGGGAACAAAACCGTAAAACCATAAGAAGCAAACAAGACAAATCGGTGTTACGTAAAAACACGACCAAGACATTCTGCTCAGATGCTTTGTATTTTCAATTGTAAAAAACTCACCATTTTTCATATTCTTCAAAAGCTTCAATGAAGAAACAATAACAACCGCTGCTGCCGGTGAGCAAAGGTAAAAGACCCCAATTAAAACCTTTGCAGCAGTATCGCTCTTACCAGTTAAATCAGTGTACCAAAATGCTGTAAAGGGCGCAGAGAAAAGCATAACAACAAAACCAATTGTCAAAATAATTATATATGCCTTTGTTAAATTAATTGATCTTTGAGATTTTTTCATACTAACCACTCCTTGCCACAAAAATACCCTCAAATTTATCGTTTGTCAATAAAAATTTATCGTTTGTAACCAAATTGTAACAAAAAAAGAAGGAAATGAGATTCAATAAATGAATTTCATTTCCTTGTTATTAATCTTCAAAATTACTGATAAATCACTGAATGAACCACGCAAAGTTATTCGCTCAAGATTACCAATATTTTTTAAAATTCAAAGATTGAGATGAAGAACGCTGTTTTAAGATGCGACGCTGTACAAAGGTACTACGAGCAACGCAAAAACAAGTTATTCGCTCAAGATTTGAATTTTAATCTTCGAATTTACTTATAAACGCCTTAGTTCTTTCAGATTTTGGATTATCGAAAACCTCTTCTGGTGTACCCTCTTCTGCAATTACGCCATCGTCCATAAAGATAACCTTTGTGGAAACTGCCTTTGCAAAGGACATTTCGTGGGTAACAATAACCATTGTCATATTTTCATCTGCAAGGCTTTTTATAACCTTAAGAATTTCACCTGTTAACTCAGGGTCAAGAGCAGACGTTGGCTCATCGAAGAAAAGCACCTTTGGTTCAAGCATTAAAGCTCTTGCAATAGAAACTCTCTGTTTCTGACCGCCTGAAAGCTGACAAGGATAGCTTTCCTTCTTTTCGGAAAGACCAACCTTTTTGAGAAGCTCTTCTGCTTTAGCTTCTATTTCCGCATAAATCTGCTTTTTGTTTTCTTTAAAGTCTTCTCTCTCTTTAGCAAGAAGCTTTGCAGCAAGAGTGAGATTATCGTGAACATTGTACTGTGGGAAAAGATGAAAATCCTGAAAAACAAGACCAACAAGGCGTTGCTTCATTCTGCGCTCTTTTGCATTTTCTTTTCCTGCACTACCATCAAAGAAAACCTCTCCGCCAACGGAAATATACCCGCTATTGGGAATTTCAAGCTGATTTATACAGCGGAGAATTGTAGTTTTACCGCTACCTGAGGAACCGATAATGCTAAGAACCTCGCCCTCATCAAGAGTAAAGCTAACCCCCTTTAAAACCTCGGTTTTTCCGAAGCTTTTTTTCAAATCTTTAACTTCAAGTACAGACATAATTAAAAGCTCCTTTCAACCTTAGTTTTTGTAGTAATCAAGCTTCTTTTCTATTTTGCCGAAAACAAAGGTAAGCACACCGCTGAACGCAAGATAGAAAATTGCTGTTGTCATCAATGGCCACAAAAGACCGTCAGATTTAATGAATGCCTGACCCGCCCAGATAAGCTCATAAACAGAAATAACACGTGCAAGTGATGTATCCTTAACAAGTGTGATTATTTCGTTACTCATAGGTGGGATAATATTCTTCACAACCTGCAAAAGTACAATCTTGAAGAATACCTGTGTTTTGGTCATACCAAGCACCTGACCGGCTTCATACTGACCCTTAGGAATACTTTCTATACCGCCTCTGAAAATCTCGGAGAAATAGCAGGCATAGTTAATAACAAATGAAATAATAACCGCACTGAATCGCTCCATAACAGTCCAGGAAGCAAGCCACATTATAACGGGATTGGTGCTACCTGTGTTAACTGCCCAGTTTGCTATAAGACCGGGTCCATAGAATATAACAATAAGCTGGAGCATAAGAGGAGTACCTCTTATAACCCATATAAAAAACTTTACAACATATTTTAAAGGCTTAAACTTACTCATTGAGCCAAAGCTTATAACAAGCCCCAAAGGAATGGCAAACAATAATGTAAGCGCAAATATCTCAATTGATACTACGAAACCTTCAAACAGGGATCGAAAAACCTCTGCAATAGTAACCATATGTACCTCTCAAAAAATCTTCTAAACAACACTCAAGGCAGAGTGCCATCGAAAGCACTCTGCCGATTGAGATTAAACGACTAAAATTATTTTACAAGTGTAAGCTCGTATTTCTTTGCAAGATTATCGAGTGTACCATCTGCCATAAGCTCATCCATAATCTTGTTGATTTCTGTGCATGTATCTGAACCAAGACGGCAACCAATACCATACTCTTCCTCTGTAAGAGAGCCTGTTTTGGTAAGCATTTCATAGCTTGTGCCTTCACCTGTCATAGCCTCTGCCATTGTAATATCGATAACGCAAACATCTGCAGCGCCTGACTTAACTTCAAGGAGAGCATCTGTCTGAGCAGCAACGGCTGTTACATTTGCACACTCTGCAACGCACTCTTCACCTGCAGAACCTGTTTCAACTGCAATCTTAGCATCCTTGATTGATTCAAGGTCTGTATATTTTTCAGCATTTTCTGCCTTTGTAACAATAACCTGAGCGTTAACAACATATGGGTCAGAAATGCTCATAGATGTTTTAAGATCGTCTCTGATAGTCATACCGTTCCAAACAACGTCGATTGTTTTTGCATTAAGCTCGTTAACCTTCTGATCCCAGTCAGAAAGAACAAAGAACTCTGCTGTAACACCAAGCTTTGCACAAACTGCTTCTGCAAACTCTGTATCGAAACCAGTCCACTTACCGTCAGCATCCTTATAGTTCATAGGTGCATAATCTGTGATACCGATAACCATTTTACCCTTACCCTTGATGTATGCAAGGTCAGATGCAACTGCAGGAGTTTCTGTTGTATCACCATCATTTGTTGTGTCATTACCGCAAGCAGCAAATGCACAAACAACACCTGCTACAAGAACGATGCTCATAACAATAGCTAAAATTTTCTTTTTCATAATAAAATCCTCCGTAGGCTTACGCCTTTGTATTTTGTGTTGCTATTCTACCACTTTAACGCGCTAAAGTAAAGTGTTTTTTTAAAATTATTTTATATTTGTCTATTTTTTATATTTACAATCTGCATTTTTCGTCTTGATTAGTGATATTAAACATACATTATGTATTTCTTGTTGTTCAGCAATGAAAACATTTGCCTAAGATTCAAAAAAACTTGACATATCCCCTTTTTTATATATAATACTATTGTATATAAATTCTGGCGTTGACGCAGGATGATTTACCGATAAGTGTACAGAGAGAAAGCGGTTGGTGCAAGCTTTTCACAAATCCCTAAATTTGCTACCTGCAGAGCCTTGTTGGAAACAACACGTTTACAGGCGTTAACTGTTATTATGAGTGGTGCGTTTTGCACAATTCGGGTGGTACCGCGGTTTTTCCGTCCCGATTTGGCAAAAGGCATTTTTTTAATATAAAAATTATTGAACGGAGTGAATAACAATGCAATGGACCGGTCTTAATGAATTAAGAGAAAAGTATCTTAAGTTCTTTGAAAGCAAGGATCACCTTCGTCTTCCAAGCTTTCCTCTCGTACCTCAAAACGATAAGAGCATCCTTCTTATCAACGCAGGTATGACACCAATGAAAAAATACTTCACAGGTGAAGAAACTCCACCTAAAAAGAGAGTTACAACTTGCCAAAAGTGTATTCGTACACCTGATATTGAGCGCGTAGGTATTACTGCTCGCCACGGCACATATTTTGAAATGCTCGGTAACTTCTCATTTGGCGATTACTTCAAAAAAGAGGTTATTCCGTGGGCATGGGAATTCTGCACAAAGGTTATGGAAATGGACCCTGACAGAATCTACTGCAGCGTTTACCTTGAGGATGATGAAGCATACGATATCTGGACTAAGGATGTAGGCGTTAAGCCTGACCATATGGTTCGTTTCGGCAAGGAAGATAACTTCTGGGAGCATGGCCAGGGACCTTGCGGACCTTGTTCAGAGCTTTACTATGATCGCGGCGAAAAATACGGTTGCGGTAGCCCTGATTGTAAGGTTGGCTGCGAGTGCGACCGTTATGTTGAATTCTGGAACCTTGTTTTCACTCAGTTTGAAAACGACGGCAAGAACAACTACACTCCTCTTGCAAACCCTAACATCGATACAGGTATGGGTCTTGAAAGACTTGCTTGCATTGCTCAGGATGTTCACAACATTTTTGAGGTTGATACAGTACAGAACATAATGAAGCACATTGTGGATATTGCAGGCGTTAAATACCACGAAAACGAAAAGAGCGATATTTCTCTTCGCGTTATTACAGACCATATCCGTTCAACAACATTTATGATTGGCGACGGTGTTATTCCTTCAAACGTAGGCAGAGGCTATGTTCTTCGCAGACTTCTCAGAAGAGCTGCTCGCCACGGCAGACTTTTAGGCATTCAGAGACCATTCCTTGCTGAAGTTTGTGAAACAGTTATTAAAGAAAACGAAAGCGCTTACCCAGGCCTTCGCGAGAAGCAGGATTACATTATCAAAGTAATCGCTATGGAAGAAAACAGCTTCTATAAAACAATCGACAGCGGTCTTGAGCTTCTCAACGATATGATGAAGAAGGCAGAAAACGGCGTACTTTCAGGTGCAGATGCATTTAAGCTCCAGGACACATTCGGTTTCCCAATAGACTTAACACGTGAAATTGCAGAAGAAAATGGACTCACAGTTAATAACGAAGAGTTCGAAAAGCTTCTTGCAGACGCAAAAGCACTTGCAAAGGCTTCACGTAAGGTTGCAGGCGCAGAAGGTTGGAAGGGCGCAGACGTTTCATTCACAGAATGCGATAAAACAGAATTCACAGGCTACACAGAAAACAACTGCACCGCCAAGGTGGTAGCAATTGCTGCAAACGGTGAAAAGGTTGATTTTGTTGGCGTAGATGCAGATGCAGTTATAGTTCTTGACAACTCTTGCTTCTATGCAGAGAGCGGTGGTCAGGTTGGTGATACAGGTGTTATCAAGGTTGGCGAAAGCGTTTTCGTTGTTTCCAACACAACAAAAACTGCAGAAGGCGTTATCCTTCACCACGGCACACTTACAGAGGGCGATGCTATAAACGTTGGTGATACTGTTAAGGCTGAATTTGATTTCTCACGCCGTCAGGCAATCATGAGAAACCACACAGCTGCTCATATTCTTCAGGCAGCTCTCCGCGAAGCTCTCGGTACTCACGTTGAGCAGGCAGGTCAGCTTGTAAACGCAGATGCAGTTCGTTTTGACTTCTCACATTTCTCTGCTCTTACTGCAGAAGAAATCGTTAAAATTGAAAACAGAGTAAACGAAATCATTCTTTCTGCCGCCCCTGTTACTACAGAAGAAATGGCTATTGAAGACGCTAAAAAGAAAGGTGCAATGGCACTCTTCGGTGAAAAATACGGTGATACAGTACGCGTAGTTACTGCAGGCGATTTTTCAACAGAGCTTTGCGGCGGTACTCACGTAAAGAATACAGGCAACATCGGTCTTTTCAGAATTATTTCTGAATCCTCAGTTGCAGCAGGTGTAAGAAGAATTGAAGGTGTTACTGGTCTTGGCGTTATCAATTACCTTGATAGCCGCGAAGAGCTTATTCAGAACACCGCAAATGCTATGAAGCTTGCAAACATCAAAGACCTTGCTTCAAAAGCAGCATCACTTGCTACAGATCTTAAAGCAAAAGAAAAAGAGCTTGAAGACCTTAAGGCTGAAATTGCAAAACAGAAGGCAGGTAGCCTCTTTGATAATGTTACTGATTTAGGTGCAGTTAAGCTTATTACAGGTACTTTGGGCGAGGCAGACGCAAACGCTCTTCGCTCAATGGTAGACTCTGCAAAGGATAAGGGCGACGATATAGTTATCATTCTTGCAGCAGAGCAGGGCGCAAAGGGTACATGCTCATTTGCTTGCTACTGCGGAAAGTCTGCTATTTCAAACGGTGCTCACGCAGGTAATATTGTAAGAGAAATTGCACAGATCGCAGGCGGTAACGGTGGCGGTAAGCCAGACTCTGCTATGGCAGGCGGTAAGGATATTACAAAAATCCCTGAAGCTCTTGCAGCTGCAGCAGAAATTGTAAAAGCTAAATTAAAATAATTTAAAGCACATAAAAACTCCGATGAGAAAAATTCTCATCGGAGTTTTAATTTATAATACATATTCTTCAAGAACCTCGCCTGCAAGGTTTTTGTGGATGATGTTTTCATCCTCAAGGATTATATATCCTCGTGGTGTGTTTTCCTTTGGGATTGAAACAGAGCCTGGGTTTACATATAAAAATGTGCCTGTTTCCTCGATTTTGCTTACATGAGTGTGGCCATTGAAAAGCACATCACCTTTTTTAAGCTTTGGCGGATTCTGCGGATTAAACTTGTGGCCATGAGTGAGAAAAAATGTTCTGCCATTATTAAAAAGCAATGCATAATCTGCAAGAACATTGAACTCTAACACCATATCGTCAACCTCTGCCTCGCAGTTACCGCGCACGCAAAGAATTTCTTCTGACATAGAATTGAGAAGAGCTATAACACCTTTGGGATTATACTCTTCAGGTAAATCGTTACGTGGCCCGTGATAAAGCACATCTCCTAAAAGAATAAGCTTATCACATTTTTCTTCTTTATATCTTTCTACAAGCTCACGGCAGAATTTTAATGAGCCATGAATATCTGATGCTATAAGTAATCGCATAAAAATCTCCTTAACTGCCTGTTACTATATATGGTTGAATTGCTCTTGCAAGAGAATAAACAGGCATACTCTGCATAATAACTTTACCAGGACCATGAACAACCGTGTTAAAGAATCCCTCACCGCCTAAAATAGCGTTTTTAGCATTACCTGTACCCTGAGTTTCCATTCTGCAAGTAGCAGTCATTGCGGCAAGGTAGCCTGTATTTACAACCATAGACTGACCTGCCTGCAATTCATATTCGCAAGCGTAGCCGTCTATTTCAATAAAGGCAACACCATTGCCGCCTAATTTTTGCATAATAAAGCCTTCACCACCAAAAAGACCTGCTCCCAGCTTTTTTTGGAAGAAAACAGAAAGCTCAACACCTGCAGTACCTGCAAGGAAACCGCCCTTCTGAACAATATATTCGGGACCGCCGTTGCCAATTTCAATAGCTCTTATGGAACCGGGAAAGCTTGAAGCAAAAGCGATCTGACCGGGACCACCCATAGCGGTATATTTATTTTGGAACATGGATTCGCCTGTGAAAATTCTACCAAAGGCTTTGCCTAAACCGCCGTTTGTGGTAGTATCCATTTTCATATTCGGTGTCATCCAGCTCATACTGCCTCGCTCTGTAATAAGAGTTTCCCCTGCATCAACATTGCAGATAACAACGGGCATCGGCTCGCCTAAAATACTATATTGCATAAAAGCATCTCCTTTTCAGTGATAAGTATATGTTATATTACGTTGTTTTTTGCTAAAATGGTGGTTTTACCATCAAAAGAAAGTGGCGCACCATCAAGAGTGGTAACAACACCGCCTGATTCTTCAACAATAAGTTTACCTGCAGCAAAATCCCAGGGCGATACCTGTAACTCAAAATAAAGCTCTGCCCTGCCACATGCAACTGTGCACAAATCAAGAGCAGCAGAGCCACTTCTTCGTATATCAAGCGCCTGATTGAAATACTCCGAAAGCACCTCAATAGTTTTCGGAAAGAGGTCTTTATCATATGGTGATGTACCGAAAAGCACTAACGCTTTACTCATAGGTTGAGAGGATACACTTGTTTTGTTACCGTTGCAAAACGCTCCTTCGCCTTTTATTGCAGAAAAAAGCTCATCAAGATACGGATTGTAAACAATGCCTGCCACAACATCTTTTCCCTTCAGAAGAGCAACAGATATTGCACTGTGGTGGTAATCCTTGATGAAGTTTGTTGTGCCATCAATAGGGTCAACGACGAAAGCATAGCCATCATCGGTTAACTCATCGTTTGAACCTTCTTCACCAATAAATTTTGCTTCAGGCAAAATCTTCTTCAAACCAAGCTGCAGCTGTCCCTGAATTTTTTTATCATATTCGGTAACTAAATCCGTAACACCTGACTTTATGTCGATAGCCATTTTAGCCCTGTCTGCATTAAGAACTACTTTGCCACATTCCTTTACAAGTGAACAGATCTCATTTATTATGTTTTTCAAATTAATCACCAACATTTTATATATTAATGCTATTATATCAACTAACAAAACACTTTGCAATAAAAAGCATAAACCAATCGTAAAATCCACTTGCTTTTTCATTACTGTTATGATACAATTCAAAAGGTTTGAAAAACAATTTCTCACCAAAAATTCAGATATGCGGGTGTGGCGGAATTGGTAGCATTGAGCCCGCACGCCGCCTGTGGCGGATGCAGTAAGGGCGAAATGGCGCAGCGGTCAAAATCGTTAGCGACGAACAGGAGCGACCAACGATTTTGGGCACCGCAAGAGTCCCGCGTGGCGCGTAAGACTTTAACAAAGAACTAAAAACAACTCATTTCTAATTTAAATAAACATGCGGGTGTGGCGGAATTGGCAGACGCGCCAGATTTAGGTTCTGGTGGCACCCCCGTGCAGGTTCAAGTCCTGTCACCCGCACCAAATAGCAGGAATCCGATTTTTCGGGTTTCTGTTATTTTTATGTATGGAG
>CAJGCL010000008.1 GCA_904501675.1 Clostridiaceae bacterium | reverse complement strand
ATACCTTATGGGTGAATATGGTAAAGCTCCTGGCGCTATCAACGAAGATGTTAAAAAACAGATTCTTGGCGACGCAAAGAGTATCGAAGGCAGATTTGCTGACACTCTCGAGCCTGCATTCGAGGCTGCTAAGGCAGAAATCGGCGAAAAAGCTCATAGCGATGAAGATGTTCTTTCATACATCGCATTCCCAACACAGGCAGAAAACTACTTTGATTATCGCGATGAGATGGCAGGTAAGATTTACACCTACGAATTCAAAGCTATTGACTAAGGAGGATTTATTATGACATTTCTTCCTTTAGCAAATGAAGGCCTTAATTTCGGCGGTGCATTAGGCATCTCCGGCCTGGGCTTCGGTATTGTTATTGTTGTTCTTGCTGTTCTTGCAGTCTTTGTTATTCTTCTCTCAAAGATAATAAATGCAGGAAAAAAGGAAAAAACCAAAGCTCCTGCTGATGCTTCCACACCTGCTACAGCACCTGTTGCTCCCGCAGCCCCTGTTTCAGAAAGCGCAGAAGTTGTTGAAGAAGCGGCTCCCGAAATACCTCATATTCCGGGATATGTTGTTCTTGACGGCGTTTCCGAGCAGGATGCAGCAGTTTTAATGGCTATTACATCCCACAAAACAGGAATTGACCTTTCTCGTCTCGATTTCAAGTCAATTAAAAGACTTAATCAGGACCCTGTTCTTGAAAACGTAGAAGAACAGGATGCAGCAGCTATTATGGCTATTACATCAGATAAAACAGGTATTCCTTTAGAAAATCTTATATTCAACTCAATAAAATTAGTGGAGGGTTAAATCATGAAATATAATGTTACATTAAACGGTAAAATTTATGAAGTAGATGTTACTGAAAGCGACGCTATCGTTACAGGCGTTTCTCAGGTTCCTTTCGTAGTTGCAGCTCCTGCTGCCGCACCCGTTGCAGCTCCTGCAGCTGCACCTGCTCCTGTTGCTGAGGCTCCTGCAGCACCTGCTGCTCCGGCTCCTGTTTCTGCAGACGGCACACAGGTTAAAGCTCCGATGCCGGGTACAATCCTTGCAGTTAAGAAAAATGTTGGCGATGCAGTTAAAGCAGGTGATGTTATCGTTGTTCTTGAAGCTATGAAAATGGAAAACGATATCGTTGCTCCTTGCGATGGTACTGTTAAGTCAATCAATGCTCCTAAGGGTACAACTGTTAACACAGATGACGTTCTTGCTGTTATCTAAGTTTTAAAGCTTAAACCAAGGGGAAGCGTATCCTGACGGATAAACTTCCCCTGATATTTTTGTAAAATTAAATTAAGGACTGATTATCATAGATATTTCAAATATTTTAGCAAATCTTTGGGAACAGTCGGGTCTTCATGCTCTTCAGGTTGAAAATGTTATAATGATAGGCGTGGCAATCGTCTTTCTCGTATTAGCAATCAGATTCAAGTTTGAACCCCTTCTTCTTGTTCCTATTGCGTTTGGTATTCTTCTTGCAAATATGCCCGGTGCCAACATTATGCTTGACACCACAGGCGGCGAGCTGGGAAGCTATGGCCAAGCTGCTGTCGAAGGCGCCCATTGGTATGATTCAGGTGTTCTGAGAATTCTTTATGTGGGCGTTAAGTCAAGTCTTTTCCCATGCCTTATATTTATGGGGGTTGGCGCTATGACAGACTTCGGCCCACTCCTCTCAAACCCTGTAAGCCTTCTTTTAGGCGCAGCTGCTCAGCTTGGTGTTTATGCTGCTTTCCTTATGGCTATGGCATCAGGGCAGTTTACTCCACAGGAAGCTGCATCAATTGCAATCATCGGTGGTGCTGACGGCCCGACAGCTATCTTCCTTACGTCGAAATTAGCTTCGCACTTATTGGCTCCTATTGCATTGGCAGCGTACTCTTATATGGCACTTATTCCGATTATTCAACCTAAGATTATGAAGCTTCTTACCACAGAAAAAGAACGCAAGGTTGAGATGAAGCAATTAAGAAAGGTATCTAAAACAGAAAAGATTATCTTCCCTGTTGCTGTACTTATCTTCTGTGCCCTTCTTCTTCCTTCTGTTGTTCCGCTTTTAGGTATGCTTATGCTTGGTAACCTTTTCCGTGAATGCGGTGTTACCGAAAGACTTTCCGACACAGCACAGAACGCTCTTATGAATATTGTTACAATTATGTTAGGCGTTTGTGTTGGCGCAACAGCAAACGGACAAGACTTCCTTCAGGTAAAAACACTCCTCATTATCGGTCTCGGTCTTGCGGCATTTGCCTTCTCCACAGCAGGCGGTGTGTTCTTTGGTAAGCTCCTTTACCTCATTACAGGCGGCAAAATCAATCCTCTTATTGGTGCGGCAGGCGTTTCTGCAGTTCCAATGGCTGCCCGCGTTGCTCAGAATGAAGGCAGAAAATACAATCCAACAAACTTCCTTCTTATGCACGCTATGGGACCAAATGTTGCAGGTGTTATCGGCTCCGCTGTTGCCGCAGGCTTCTTACTTGCTGTTTTTGGTGGTAAATAAAAGTCAAATTAAAATAAAAATCTCGGTCATAAAAGACCGAGATTTTTTATATATTAAAGCTTTTCAATAAGAATATCTGCTATTCTCTTACAAGCGAAGCCATCACCATATGGATTTGATGCCTGACTCATTTTATTATACTCTTCCTCATCTGTAAGAAGCCTTGTAAACTCATTGTAAATTGTTTCTTCCTCTGTACCAACAAGCTTCAAAGTGCCCGCCTTAATGCCCTCAGGACGTTCTGTAGTATCTCTCATAACAAGCACTGGTTTACCAAGAGAAGGAGCCTCCTCCTGAATACCACCTGAATCTGTAAGAATAAGATAACTTTTATTAAGGAAATTATGAAAATCAAGAACCTCAAGTGGTTCGATAATGTGAATTCTTTCGTCGTCGCCTAAAATTGAGTTTGCTGTTTCACGAACAACAGGGTTCATATGGATTGGATAAATAGCCTTAACGTCAGGGTTTTCGTCCATAACCCTACGAATAGCTCTGAACATATTCTTCATCGGCTCACCAAGATTTTCTCTACGGTGAGCTGTTATCATAATAAGACGGCTACCCTTTGCCCACTCTAATTCAGGGTGAGAGTAATCTTCCTTAACTGTTGTTTTAAGAGCATCTATAGCTGTATTACCTGTAATATATATTTTGCTTTCATCCTTGCCTTCGCGCACAAGATTATCTCTTGAAAGCTCTGTAGGAGCAAAATTAAACTGACTTACAATACCTACTGCCTGACGATTAAACTCCTCAGGATATGGAGAGTAAATATTGTATGTACGAAGACCTGCTTCAACATGGCCTACAGGAATCTGCAAATAGAAGCACGCAAGAGCTGTAACAAAGGTTGTTGATGTATCACCATGAACAAGCACAACGTTTGGTTGTTCCTTTTCGAGAACTTCCTTTATTGAGTTAAGAATATTTGTGGTAACATCAAAAAGTGTCTGACGCTCCTTCATAATAGAAAGGTCGTAGTCAGGCTTTACATCGAAAGCCTCAAGCACCTGGTCGAGCATCTGACGATGCTGACCTGTAACACAAACAACAGTTTCAAGCTCTTTTCTACTCTTTAATTCGTTTACCAACGGGCACATTTTTATAGCCTCCGGTCTCGTACCGAAAACAAGCATTACTTTTTTCATTTGATCATTTTCCTTGTCTCTCACAAATAAATTCAATAAACTCTCTCACTGCACCATTCCCGCCGTTTTTCGATGATACAAAATCACATATATCCTTAATCTTTTCAACCGCATCAGCAGGGCATCCTAAAATGCCACCACCTTCTTTTATATAAATCATGCACTCCATATCATTCAGGTCATCTCCCACATATGCGGTTTCATTTATACATATACTTTCCCTCAGTGCAATCTCTTTAAAAATCTCGAGCTTATTGTCCACACCCTGAAAGAACATAGTAATATTTAGTTCCTCACAGCGTTTCTCTAAAATCTTGCTTTTTCTACCCGTTATTATTACAGGTCTAATCTCATGCATAGGCAAGATGTTTCGTAAACCATAACCATCTTTGATGTCAAAAGCCTTCATAACCTCGCCTTTTTCACCCATATACACCTTACCATCTGTTAGTGTGCCGTCAACATCCAAAATAAGTAGTTTTATTCTATTCATACACTACCTCTCGCTTATTGATATTTTGATGGCGTGATAAAGGAAATTTCTATTTGTTTCTTCATATCATCTAAAAAGTTCTTTGCTCTGGCATTTCTTCTTTCTGCCTGCTCCTTTGTTACGGGACGCTTCAACTTTTCATCAAAATAATTGCAATCCACATCCGCCTCAAAGCCATCGCAGCCTGCTAATGCAACATTCTTAACACCGATATACTTTAGCACATTTAACATTACAATAAGAGCACTGTCAGAATTACCGCCACTCCACTTAGTCCATGTAGCGTAATTTATTTTAATACCCTTTTCTGTTTTTGTGTTTGATGTTACTATAATTTTCTGTGAATCATTTTCAATGGAATCAAGAACAGTTTCTTTTGAAGCAAACACAAAATCCACATCGATTGGCGGATACACATTCAAAGCGATTGAAACTACATCATCCTGTTCTGAATACTTTACAATTTCTTTAATGTGCCTTTCCACACTTCTTCCGGGAGCTACAAGCAACACTCTTTTTTCTCGAACAATTTCAGCAAGCTTCTTTATATCGCTTTCGTCATTGTATGCTTTTGCATTATAGGTATAATATAGCTCCTCTGCATAATTCTTGTCAAAGGAAATCTTCTTTTCCTCTGCAATAAGATCAAGCAATTCTGCCACCTGACTTATGGAAAGCATATGCTTTTTATAAAAATATGAGGCATAGCTTGGAGTACAGCGGTTTGCCGCAGATAAATAATACTCTACAGAATATCCCCAAGAGAAATTTTCTTTAATCTGATTAATAACCTTATCAATGACATCTAAAAGTGGCGTTATTTCATAAGCCTTTCCTTCATATAACTTCAAATGCTCTGCAAACAATTCAGTATTCATATTGCCTGCACCTTTTCCCATTCCCATTATAGATGCATCAAATATTAATTTCCTTTTTGTGGGATAGTTTAGTAACGTTACTGCATTTGAATACGAAAGTTGAAGATTGTTGTGCGAATGAAGACCCATAGCAATATCCGACGAAAGAGCATGATCAACAATGTGCACAATTCTGTTTAAATCATTCAATCTCATTTCGCCAAAGCTATCAACAATATAGAACGCTGTTGCATCAGGAAGTTTTTCATTAACATCATTTATTAAATCCACCATTTCTTCGTCAGAATATCTTAAACATGTCATGGGTTGAATAAAAAGTTGGTATCCCTTATCGAGAATTTTCCTACCCCACTCAATAATATTCTTCCTATCTTTTTTATGAAAAGCAAGACGTATACCATCAATACCTTTTTCGGTATATAGTGATAACTTATCCGGATTATATTTACCATAATCCACCATAGCAACATAGGTTTTTTCCGGTTTTTTGCATAACATATAATTATCCGGAATAACCTGTTCATTAATAAACTGGGTTCTGTTCTTGTAAGAACCTGCCTTCTCATCAATATATCCCAATTCTATGATTTCAACGCCTGACTTTTCAATTCCGTCAAGAATTTCTCTCATATATCGGTTACCGAATTCAAAATTGTTTACACACCCGCCATCGCGAAGTGTACAATCTAAAATTTTTATTTCTCTCAATGATTTTTACTCCTTAAAAATTTACACCGGGAATAATCCCTCTTTGTTTTACAGCTGCTTCCACTCTGTCAATATCACATTCTAAATCCACACCAATCGTTGATGAATCGACCTCGACAATCTTAATTGTGTAGCCATTTTCTAAAAATCTAAGCATTTCTATATCCTCTATCTGCTCAATTTTAGAACGGGGCGTTTGGGAATAAAACAGAAGTGCTTCTCTGGATAGTCCATATAAACCAAGATGTTTATAATAATCAATCTTTTGTCCGTTTTTGGGATATGGAACTGGAGAACGAGATAAGTAAATCAGTTCACCGTTATCAGCGGAAACAACCTTAACTATTGTGTTCTTCTCAACAATTTCATCATCATTCAATAGTGTCATGGAATTAATTACTTCTATATTCGGATTAGCCTTTTTGTATTCAATAATTTTTTTTATTGTAGCAGGTTCTATAAGTGGTTCATCCCCCTGCACATTAATATAGAAATCTGCATCAACAAGCTGTGCAACTTCACCTAATCTGTCTGTGCCTGTTTTGTGGCTTTCGCTTGTCATAATAACCTCAATACCAAGCGTCTTGCAGGTATCAAAGATTTTATCGTCATCTGTTGCAACATAAACAGCATCAAAATCCTCAACCTTTTTACACTGGTTATACACCCACCAAATCATTGGCTTGCCGCAAATATCTGCAAGTGGCTTGCCAGGAAAACGAGAGGACTTGTACCTTGCAGGAATAACACCGATTATTTTCATAACATTACCTTCCTATTACATCTTCGTATTTTTTTCTTTCAACGCAATCTAAAAGACCGCCTGCTGTGCAGTTATAAAACTTAATGCCCGTTTTTTCGCAAATATCACGCAAAACTCTGTAGCCCTTAAACACCTCATAGAAGCTCTTAAGCTCATCCTCCATTGAGATAGCGCTATTTCTGTTCATCATACGCTTTTTCTCGTTTTCGGAAATATTGTAGGCATACTCAGCGCCATCACCCGCCATAAGGCGAGTATTTGCGGCAGTAATAACATTTGTGCAATCACATCCTAAAAGGTAAATCTCCGAAAATCCCATATATATTGCCATTGCCACTGCGTAGTGAACAACCGTATGTAAATTCGGGGTGAACCTTTCAAAATGAATTCCGTTATTAAAGCTATCTGTTAATTCAAGTCTGTGGGAATAGAAAGCAATATCAAGCTTTTCTTTAAGATTAAACCTTTTGGCAAAATCATAGCCCTCTTGAGCAAAGAAGTTCACGGGTTTGTTATCATTTGTATTAACACTGAGCATAACCTCTAAAATCTCCATATCCTCAGGTCTGTCGGGACTTAAAGCAAAGAAGGTTGGGTCTGCCCAAAAGTGGTAGCTTGTGCGAAGCTGTGGAAAAACAGGGTTTCTCATAATCTGATTACAGGTAAGCACATATTCACCGCTTAAACGAGATAAATCCTGCTCTTTAAGAGATGGACCATTGCCTATAATGAAGCACCTTTCACCCTTGTGGCAATCCTTGTATTTAATATTTTTTTCAACCTCAGCAGCAAGCTCCGGCTGAGCCTTTTTGAACTTTTTAAAGCCACTTTTTAACAAAATATCGTTCCATTTATCGGGTCCTAAAAATCTTGTGATACCCAATTTAATTTGAATTAACGGATTCATTTTTTCACGCTCTCTTTAATCTTTTAATAATTATATTTATATACTGCTTCTTTTCTTCGTTTGTAAAAAGAATTAATGCACTGATTATTACAGTAACTACTGCACATATACCTGCACCGATAACAACTGTAAACCATCCGTTTATATCGATAAGCCTTACTGCAAGATATGAGCAGGCTGTAGATACCGCAGCAGCAACAATTGATAAAAGCGAGGCCTTATGGAAAACAAACCATTTTTGCTTAAGGCACCTTGCTGCATATGGGAAGGTAAGCAAATAGTTTCTTATTATTGTAAGTATAGTACTTGTACCTGCAATAATGTAAACGCCGTTTTCTGTAGAAATGCTTAACGCTACAATTACAATAACCGCATTAAAAACGCCAAATAAAAGTGTTGTTATAGAATGAAATTTCAACTTATTTATAACAGTAAATGTACCAAAAACACAGGCTGTGCTGCCACTTACAACAACACCTGCAATTGCAAGGAGGGAAAGCCAAAAAAGCTCCGTTTCATCAAGTGTTGGTTGCCAAACACTATAAAATTGCTTGCCCATTGCGATCAAAACAACTATAGGTATATTAACAACCGAGCCTATAAGTTTTACACTTTTAAGAATTGTTTTTGTAAATCCGTTGAAATCTCCCTCGGCGTATTTCTGTGTCATTTCAGGTCCAAAAGCGCCCGAAACAGAATTAATCATTGTGGAAATTGCCGTTGGAAAAATTTTGGAAACGGATAAAACACCCATTGAAACAGGGTCTATAAAAATATTACACAGCAGCAAATCGAGCCCTGTATTAAGCACGGAATTAAGGCTGCCCAGAAGATTCCATGCGCCTGATTTTATTAGTTCTATACAATATGACAACTTGAAATATTGCATTTTGATTTTTAATTGAGGTGTATATTTTTTAGTATAATGAACATTCCAAACAACTATGTACACCGTGTGTATAATTACTGACAGGGTAACATAATACATTTTTGGTGGTAACATAGTATACATTAATAAAAGTGCACCGCATCTCAAGAGATTCCCCTCAATATTACGGCAAGTTGACAGATACAATTTATTAACAACAAATGTAGACACACTATAAATATTTGTAATTATACCAACAACAAAATTCACAGAAACCAATATAAACAGTAAAACCGCATCATCAACCAAATCTGATGGAACGGAAAATAGCTTTTCAACATTTAACGAACAAATAACGAGTGGTATAAATAAAATCACGCCAATGAAAATATTGGCAATAGTAACAGAAGAAAAATAGCCCTTTGCTTTTTGCTCCTCTTTATTCATAAGGTGAACGCTTACGAATCTGCTTGCCATTGAGTTAAGAGCAACAGTAACAAGAGAAACGTACCCTACAACCTGGTTCGCAAGTGTAACAAAACCGTTAGCTTCAACGCCCAAGGTTTCGGTAATATACGGAGAAAGGAAAAAGTTTATAACAACCGATAAGCCGTATGCCATTATGGCAGACAGCAAATTGACTATTGTTTTTTGTTTTTCAACAATACTCTTAAGTTTTCCCATAAACTCCTCACAAAAACTTCTTTTTTACTGCGTTAAATCTCTTTGTAAAATATCTTTTTTTGTTTTTAAACAGTTTCCATTTATTAATATTTAAATTTTTCTTTATATATTTCTGCACATTTTTGCTTGTTTTTAGAGGGTACAGCAGGTCTGTACATAAAAAAAACACCTTTTCATCTGCGTAAGTCTGCAAATTCTCGTTAAGCAACAAATATATGCACTCATTTTCTGCATTAAAGCTTTTTAATACAGATAATATTTTCTCGCTATTCTCTGTTATGTACTTAAAATCCTTTTCATTTCGCACAAAACGAATAAACACGGTAGGCTCACAGCAATCCTTTTGAAATCTTGCTATTCGCCTGCAGTATTTCTCCTTAACTGCAGCATATTGCTGTGAAATTTCCTTATCGGGGAAAAAATCGTGGTAAAAATCAAACTCCGTCCCTCTATCGTGGTATACATTCTTATGCTCCTCATCCTGCACTATGTTTTCAAGGAGCAACCACTGAGAAAAATTGTTCTCTACTGATTTGACTACATCACAAAAATCACTTATAAGCCAATCGAAGGGATAGCTTGCATTTCTATAGCCTAATCGCTCCAAATCCTTAGCTACATGGCAATTAAAGCCGAGAGAAATTATATTTTTAAACTTTTTCATATTTATTCCTTTAAAAGCAGAGCAGAAACATATTCTGCTGTGCTCTCCTTATAGTTTTCAATTATTTCTTCAATATCAACATTTTTGCCCTTGTTTTCTATACAAAAATCTTCAAACGCTTTAATTGATTTCTCACAAATATTTCCCATATATAAATTATGGTGCAGCTGATATTTACCAAAATATTCAATCGTTTTGTTATCTTCAAAAGGATGAAGGTTTACAATTGGCTTCCCCGTGCTTATGTAATCATTCACCTTGCTGGGAAGCATATTTTTTGCGGTGTTATCCACGTTCACAAGAATATCTGCCCTCTGCATTGCATTAAGGGCCGCCTCAAGGGAACGGTAGCCGTGCCTGATGATTTTGTTGGGGAATTTTGCTGCCCATTCCTCAACAATTTCCTCGCAGCCACCACCAACTATGTTTAAAACAATATCCTCATTCTTTGTTTTTGAAATAATTTCAAACAAAGAAACAGGGTTTCTTATATCCTCATAAAAAACGCCCACAAACACAAGGTTTATTTTTGTTTCATCAAAGCAAACATCATCATCTACACTTACAACAGAGAGCTTTCTCACATTAGGAAACTCTGCCGGGAGCATTTTTTCCTTATAAACGGACAGCTCATTTTGCATATTTTCCTCATAAACAAGGCGTGGTATAACTGCATACTTTACGAACTCATAAACAGACTTTTCCTTTTCGAGTAAATCTGTTTTACCTTTATAAATGGTAGTAATGTTTGACTGATTAGGGTCAAGCTGATACCACACAACCTCTGCGTTTTTAATAGCTTTTTGTACAGCTGTAACAATATAAAACGGTGAGGTGATTACAATAACCCTATCAATTCTTTCTGCTTTTTCAATTTCTTTGAGTTTTTTTATATAAGCCTTTTCGCTTACGTCTGTAAATTTTGCTCGCATATGACGAAAACACAATCCGGCAAAATACAATGGGTGTTTTAAAATGAATCTAATCTTCTGACTCTTGTTACCCAAAGATGACCATTCTTGCCAAAGCTTTTTATGTTTTTCTTTTTCAATCCTTAAAATTCTGTAATAAGTAACACCATCTACAACTTCCTTTTCAGACGCTTGCTGAAAGGCTGTGCCAAGCATACATACATTGTTGCCCTCTTTTATTTGAGCTGCGATAAGCTTTGCTATGTTTGTATTAGCATCATCACTTGGGGTGATGTTACCTAAAGAAATTAAAACATTCATTTAACTAAAACCCTTTTTTCAATAAACTTTTTATATAGAAAACAACAACGGCGTTTAAAAAGCTCATAATTAATGCACAACCCAGTAGCGCTACCTTACCTATAATACCAGAATTAAAGAACGGAACAAACTCCAAAAGAGCAAGGAGAATAAATTGATGAACAATATAAATCTCGTAAGAAATGGTTGAAATATAATCAACGATTTTATTCTTTCTTGCTTTTAGCTTTAAAAGAATCTCATATGCGGCAAAGAAAAGGAAAAGCCCACCAACTGCTTTTGTTACCGTAACAAACAGCCCGTCATAGTAAGGGTTGTAAACCATCTCCGTTGTATCTAAAAACAATCTGGCTCCAGCCAATAGCAATGCTACAGGCAACAGTTTAAGCGCCTTGCCTTTATACCAGTTTTCGTCATTTTTAGTGTTGTAAAACATAAAATATGACACACAGAAAAGCGCTATATTCACTCCGTAAGATTTATATGGCGTAAATACAAAGGCTGCTATAGCACCAATAGGCAAAAGCGCGCTTAAAGCCTTTGCTTTAATTCCGCTTTGCTTTTGGCTATACTCTGCAATTTTATACATCACTGGAACAAGCAAATAACAAATCAAAAGAACTGTTATGTACCAAAAATGACCTAATCCCAGTATCCCTGATTTTGCAAAGCCGGCTGCGCCTATAAAATACATTATGAGACCTGAAATGCTCGGCCCTCTTCCAACAATATACAGCACAGGTACAAGGCACAAAAGATATACCCACACAGGAATATATATTCTCAAAAGCCTCGACTTTATAAATGATGCAACCTCGGTTTTAGAATCAAAACATTTATTACTGAGAAGCTTTGCGCTAATAACAAAAAATATTTGAACACCGACATTAAACCAGATTGCTAACCAACAGTTTAAAATTTGAAAATAATGACACAAAACAATCGCTACCATTGCAGTAATGCGAATGTAGTCAAAATTAACATCTCTTTTCAAGTTTTTCCCTCAAATCATTTGTTCTTTTCGCTCTCAATAACATTATCTCGAACCTTGTTTTTTGCGTTTGTCCACTTATCACCCAAAAGCTTTGTAAGCACCTTTGAGGTAAGGGTTGCCACCTTTGCAATGGCCTTCCACCACCAAGAGCGCTCTCTTTTAAGGGTTGCTTCACTTTTCCATGAGCCTGCAAAGTAGTGAATTGTGGCTGTATCCTTCATATATTTATTATCGTTAAGCTTTTTATGGTCGGGGCAGAAAACATTCTGTGGATAAAAAGCCATACCCTTAATTTCTTGGTATTCTCCGTCAGGAACAAAGCCCCACTCTGTAAACATTTGTGTAATGGTCTCTGTGTTTGTAACGATGTTAAAGGAGCCATCCTCTTTTATAAAAACAGCATCATCGTAAAACCTTAACAAATCTGCCATTACCTCGTATCCCTTTTCGGAGGCCATAATGCCTGTGGGAATTTTTGTTTTACTCTCAAAGCCTGAAAAGGCTTTGTGCTCAAGGTATTCATCAAGGCTTTTAAGCACCATTACATCAGTATCCATATAAATACCACCGTAATTGTACATAGCATAGAGTCTTACGTAGTCTGTAACAAATGCAAATTTTCTTGATTCATAAGCCTCTCTTACATAACGGTTAGAGTTAATATCAAAATTATCCTCATTCCAGACCATTATTGCGTAATCGGGGCAGAATTTTTTCCAGCTTTCGATGCATTTTACTGCTAATTCGGGCAACTGTCCTCTGCCAAACCAACAGTAATGAATTATTTTAGGTATCATACTTTACCTCTCAAATTTTTTTAAGAATTTGCTTTTAACAAGCGCTGCAGGAAGCGTACAAGCGACCAACAAAAGCTTGTTTTCGGTAAACTGCAGCTCCCTTTTGTTTTTGGAAAGTGATTTGTATATATTTGTAAGCACTGCATATTTAAGCTTTGTTTTTATATCCTTTGCCATACACATTTGCTTATAGTATGTATCTGCCGTGCCGTTTGGATTTTTTTCTAACAAGGAGTGATACTTTGCCGTTAAGCCGTCGGGCAGGTATTCGCAAAGGTATAAAACCTCATCTAAAAGAAGCATTGTGCCGAATTTATCTATTTCAATGTACATATTTGTTTCAGGGATAAATTTTTCACCCTCAAAGGACTTAAAAAGATTGTGTTCAAGGATTTCACGCCTAAAATAGAGGATAGTATCACCCTGAAATCCATACTTATTTGTTAAATCAAACATTGTGCATTCTTTTACACCCTTAGGGAGAGCTGAGCAGATAGGCTTTCTTTCAACCATATCGCCACGCTTGGCAAGTATGCCGGTGTTATGAGGGTTTACATTTTCTTGCCAAAAGGCTATCGCTCTTTCTATAGCGTCCTCTGTAAGCACATCGTCTGAATCCAGGCACACCACAAGCTCACCCTGTGAATTTAAAACGGCTGTGTTGTGGGCAACATGCTTACCGCCGTTTTCTTGCTTAATATATTTAATTTTTATCTTATTTTCTTCTATGAAAGATAATATCAGCTCTTCTGTATTATCTGTTGAGCCATCATCCACCACAACCCACTCAAATGCCTGTGAGGTTTGTTTTACAAGACTTTCATAGCATTTATTTAAAATATATGCTCTGTTGTAGGTGGGTGTTATAACGCTTATAAGCATAGCTTACTCCTTTGTGGATTCTATGTATTTCCTTTTGCCCTTACACATAAGCGAAAAGGCTTTGAAAATTGAAACTTCTTTAAAAATCGATTTTTTCTTTAAAACTATAAATGCAAGCGCATACAAGGGGAACATTTTTTTATAAATGCAATAAAAAGCTGCACCCTTATCTACAAGATAATCAGAAATATCGTATGTATCTGTTATTCTTTCTGCCTCCTGAGCCACACAAATTGTTTTCGGCACATGATAAATTTTTAGTCCTGCCCTTAAAGCATCTGCAAGAAAAGCATTTTCTTCTCCGGTAGGGAACTCGGTACCAAGACCAATCTTATTGTTAAACGTTATTCCGGTTTCAACAACGCTCTTTCTTTTAAAGGTAATCTCTACAGATGCAGCTTTGCTGATGTTAAACATGGTCATTCTGACATCTTGTGTATAACGTGCCCGTGTTTCCTTCCCCTTTTCGTGAGTAAAGCGAAAAACAATTATATCTGCATCGGGATACCTCTCATAAGCGCTCTCAATAATATCAAGGTAGCCTTCAAGGTATTCAACGTCATCATCGCCAACAATGAGAACATCGCCTGTTGCTTTTTCTAAAAGCTTATTTCTGCTTCGACTAAGACCTTTTTCGGGTGTGGAAATTGCTTTTACAGAAACGCCGTTAGAAAGGAAAAGCGCCTCTTCCTTTTCGGGGCAATTCTGATTAACCACAACTGCATCAGTTTTGAGACAGAGCTTTTCGAGAAATGAAAAATCATCTCTGTTCATAGTGGATATAATATGCTGAATTTTCATTTTATTTTGCTCCTAAAAGGATTTTTCTCACTACAGGTATTTTTGAAATTACAAATGCACCGATTAACGAAATAACATATGTTGCAATGATTTTCACGCCAAGAACAAGGATATTGTTATCTCCTGTAACGCCTATTTTTTCAAGCACGGTAAGCACAAGCATATGAATATAGTAAACGCCGATTGAAAGTGATGAAATTGCGACTACCACACCTTGAGCCTTCTCTTTTAGCTCGTACCTTCTGTTTGAAAAAGTAACAAAAGCACCACAAGAGGAAAGTGCAACAAATGGTGTTAAATATGCTTGGTAAACAAAGCCTGTATATGTTACACCCGCCTTTTTTGTGGTAATAAATTCCACAGCAGCAAAGGTAAATGTACCTATTGCACCGATAAGCCAGCATACAGCACCTGTTTTGGGCTTAATTTCACTTTTATATTTTCTAAGGTAATGTCCTAATAAGAAGTATCCGATATACCCTTCGCAAAGCACAAGGCCAACATGCTCTGATATTTTAAAGCCGGGCACATATCTTGAAACAATTGGCACTGCAATACAAAAAACAGCCCACAAAACAAGTATGTATTCAAATTTCTTTTTATCGCAATGCTTTATAAGTGTTTGAATAATCGGTAGCAAAAGATATATTGCCAAAAGAGTATACATAAACCAAAACTGATAATAAGCAGGCTCGTGCAAAAGGCTTGTAAATGCAGAAAGGCTTAACGAAATTTTACCCATAAGAATTCTTGCCACCACATAAATTATGCTCCACACAATAAACGGAACAGCCTGCTTGGGAAGTCTGCTTTTATAAAGCTCGCTTACGCTTGTCTCCTTTTCCTCCGATAAAAGGAGCGCCCCCGAAACCATAAAGAAAAGCGGTACTGAAATTAAACAGATAGTTTGCATAAGCAAAACAACAAACCATTCAACAGAGCCGTGATTTATTGCAACCGGAGCCACATGAGAGTGAATTGCCACTACCATAAATATAGCAATAATCCTTATTAAATCGTAGCCTATGTTTCTCTTCGCTTTGCTCATACATTCACCTCTTATAGTAATTATCTAAACCTGATTTTATAGTAGAGCATAATTGCTCCAACCATTCTTTTTTGTATCATTAAATATGATAATCTTCTCTTTTTATCCCTTACATCAAAGCTTTTAAATGCCTTTTTAACATCAGCATCAAAAAGAATTTCTTTAAGCTCTGATTTAACGTCTTTTTCAGTTCTGCCCTCTGCTTTTCTGCAGGCGTTGCCTACACACTCTTGATAATAGCAGCGCTCCGTTACTGTAAGTCGCTTTCGCAGCTCCTTATAGCAGGGTAAATCTTTGATGGCTTCTATTATATACTCTACGAGAACTTTTCTTGCTTTGAACATATCTTTTTTATATACAAAAAAAGAGTTCATTATAGAGCTCTCGTTACACACATAGTAGTAAAGCGGCTCATTACAAATTACCGCACCCTTTGAAAGCTTTAAGTAATTTAAGGTAAATACTAAATCTTCTGCAAAATGAATTTCCGTGGGTAACTTAAGCTTATTTTTTTCAATTATATCTTTTTTAAAAAGGCACCTTACAACGCTACCCCACAACGGTGCTGCTGTAGAGTTATCCGACTCGTTACCTATCATAGACGCCATAAGCCTTTGCTGTATTTCCTCTCCGTAAAAGGCTCTACCATCCTCCCACGGAAAACCAAAGCAGGCATTATCTCTTTCAGAGAAAATATCGCAAAGCGCAATATCTGCATCTGCTTTTTCAATGTAGAAAACAAGCTTTGAAAGCATATCGGGCTGGATAATATCATCACCATCGCAAAAACCGATGTACTCTCCTGTAGCCTTACTCATCCCCACATTACGAGCATTACCCGGACCACCATTTTCTATTTTAAAATATTGAATTCTGCTATCGTTTTCAGCAAAGCCTTTTGCAATATCTCCGCCTTTATCAGTAGAGCCGTCGTCTATAACAATAATCTCTATATCTTCATATGTCTGAGAAAGCACAGAGTTAAGTGTTTTCTCAATATATTTTTCCGAATTATACAGCGGAATAATTACACTAACCTTTTTCATTTTAAATTCCTTCCAAAGGGTCATCCCAGCAATGACCTGCATCTATACATTGGTAGCCCTCTTGCGAAAGCTTATATACAAGCACCTTGCCTGCAGGGCCTGCAGAAATTGTGAGCATAACCTGTTCCTTGCTCCAACCGTTTTCACGGATTTTTTCTCTTATAGCACCTTCAAGCGAGGAAAGCTCCTCAAAGGAATCCCTTGAAGGGCATCTCACAAAAACTGTGTTTTTCTTGTACGTATCTGCAAAACACGCTGCATATTGCTCATTATTATGAATAAAAATTATATTTTCGGGACAATTTTTGTTTGTCCATATTCTACTGTAAATTTCCTTGTTTGCTTTTTCAAAAATAAATGAATCCCCATAAGGTAAATCGTGCCTAAAATTCTTTTTAAAATCATAACGAGATTGAGACCAGCTGGAAACAAACACTCTTTTTTTTGCAAGTTCTGTACCGTTAACTGTCATAAATTTCTTTGGCACAGCAAGAATATACGGGCAATTTTCGCCTTTCTCCTCAAAATCAGTTTTTATTTTTTCAAAATACTCTTTTAATTCGGGGGACCACCTTTGATAGTGAATATCTTTATTTCTGTAAATGCCAAACTCACCATCGCCCATACGGATAAGGGATTTGCCCTTTAATATTTCCTCTACGGTTTCCTCGGGCGTTTTTATTGTTGCCTTAACACCAAAAAATGTAGCAAGGAAGGAAAAAAGCACGTCCACCCAAATTAAAATTCTTTCATGCATTTTCATTTTTCAAATGCTTCCCTTCACTCATTCTGTAACGCTTTATAACAACGGCCATATAAACAAATGCCATCAAAATAACCAAAGGAGAGGCTAAAAACCATCCTTCCGATGCTTGTTGGTACAACACACCTATGAGAACCGCAACACAGCCGAAGGTAATATTATCACCCTTTTGTATAAGCACATAGGCTTTTTTAAAGAAGGCACCAAGCAAAACGCCGATAATAATTGTGCCGATAATACCGTAGGCGTACCTAATCATATAATAATCATTATGAACCGAAAGAACGTTCGTCATAGAGTTGCCATAGCCAAAAATATTGTTAAACAGAGATTTTTTTAATATAAATTCAGCAAGAGGAAACAGGCTGTCTCTTCCGCTGAAAACACCATCCTTTTCAAATGCACTTTCAAGAATTCGCCTTAAAACAGTATATGTGCTTGTGCCTGCAATCTGTTTTGTAATTATCGGGAAAATAACAGGGTAAAGAATTGCTGCTCCGCATATTATTCCATACGGTGTTCTTTTTGAGAATATATTTTTAAACATAACAAGGAGAATAACAATAACTAAAGCAGAAATAACATTTCGGCTTTGTGTTACCATAAGCTGAATAAATACATAGAAAAGACAAACCCAGACAACAATATTTTTTCTGTTCTCTGCAAGAATAACTGCCGCACCTGCAACACCCAAATAAATAAGGTAAGCAATACAGTTAGTATTCCAATTTCTTAAAAAGCCGAAGTTGGAATACATCAAAAGCACTATTGTTGAAACAATAAAGGTTAAATAAAAGCCCCTTATTGTTTGCTTGTTGTTACCGGGTACAAATGGTTCCAGGGCAAAGGGCAGCATTAGTGTACATGTACTCAAAATCATATGCTGCATATTACCGCCCTCAAGCAAGGTCATTGCTATTGTGGGCACAACCATTAAATAAATCCACCAGCAGTATGATAAGCCATCGCGTATCCTGTTTTTATACATAAACAAGTAATAGAACACACAGGCTATTACTATAACTACTGATAAGTCTATTGCAAAACCAAATCTGACTGCATCGCTGGACATTGCGAAGCCTAAAAGGAATAGAACCGGCAACAGACCATATTTAATCAAAAACTTCATTTAAACCTTTTCCTCTTTCCTAAAGAAAAATTAAATGTTCTCAATAACTTTAAGTATCTCTTTATACGATTGCTTTCTGTCAAATTTTTCTTCGCCAAGTCTTCGTGAGTTCTTACCCATTTCAACTCGCTTTTCTTCATTTTCGATAAATTCCTTCAAAGCATCGGCTACCTCTTCCGGAGAGTCAACAGAACAATTAATTCCACAATTATATTCTGTAAGAAGCTTTCGGTACTCCTCCGATTCCTGAGTGCTTACTACAGGCAGCCCTGCCATTGCATAATCGCCGTGCTTATTTATAATACTTTGCGCTGCGCCTTTTGAAATAGGGTTAACGGCAATATCAGATTTTTTCAGGTAGGCTACCATTTCACCGTATTCTCGTTTGCCCATGAAGTCCACCTTCACGCCTGAACCCTTAGCATACTCCTTAAATTTTTCTAATAAAGGACCATCACCCAGCACCTTGAAGGTAATCTTCTCTTTAAGCTCTGCAGGTAACAATTCAAGTGCGTCAATCACAATCTCAATATTATAACTGTGCCCTAATGTACCAACGTATGTAATCCAAAACTCGTTGTCTCCTTTTAAAATTTCAAAGCCACCCGATTTTTTATCGAATGAATCAAGTTCAGTGCCGAGGAACACCACTGTGCCATCTTTACACTTTTTATTTTTAAACAATACCCTCTTTTTATAGGTTTCTGAAACAGCAACGATTGCGTCTGCACGTTTATAAATACCATCAGCAATAGCTTTGAACGGGGAAAAAACAACGTCACTTATTACAGGAATATTAAAAACCATTTGAAAAGCTTCAGGCCACAAATCTTGCACATCAACTATAAAACGAATCTTGTTTTTCTCACAATATTTTGCAATTTCCAATGAAGCTGAAAGTGGCGGTATTGCGCAATATACAATATCTGGTTTTTTTCGTTCCGCTAAATATTTTTTTACATTTCTACTCCATTGATAGTGGGCAACGAAACGAGACAAGCACACATTTCTTTTGTATTTACCCTCGTGTAACATTGTTATTTTATATGGATAGTTATCCGGCACAGATGAGAAATACTCTTTTCGGCCATGATTAAAATCACTAGTCAATATTTCAACGTCGTGTTTATCTTTAAGCATATTGGCAATATATATAAATCTACTGTTATCCGTACCATCAAAATCAAGACAAAAGTCTGCAAGAATAACTATATCCAAAAAACCACCATCCTTTTATGCTCTGTATTTTGGAAAGAAGCTACTGTGTACTTCTTCTCTCATACCAACAAGCTCTGTATATTTGTCATTATCGAAAATCTTTTTTCCTATGTAAAATCTGCAAAGGTCATCACCTCTGTAGAACGCTCTTTTAAATTTGAACAAATTATCTTCACCTGAACCAACACCGCCACCTAAATGGAATGTCCGGCAACCTATTTCATTTCCCCAGAGAGCCGCTTTATACAAAAGGAGATTACTTGGCGCAAAATTCCTGAATTCAACAAGCGAGCCTGAAAGGTGATAATTCAAGTAACCATTGGCGTAAATTATAATTGATGCTGCAATTATTTGAGAATCCTTAACCGCATAAAAAATTTTTGCTTTATCTTCTAAATCACAACGAACACTATCATAGAACTCTGGTTTAAAATAGTAATAATCGGCAGCATTATCCCTTTGCATTGTGCTGTTGTAAATTTCCGTAAAGGTTTTATATAAATCCTCGCTGTTTCCCATCCGGATTTCTATACCTGATTTTTCAGCTTTACGAATCATATTCCTATTCTTGCTTGAGATGTTGTCCCAAATAACATCCTGAGAATCAAGTTTCATTGCAACAGTATGTCCTAAAGCAATAACATCATAGTACTCTTCAGAAAATGTATGGTTTCCAACAACAGGGTGAAAACGAACAAATTCGCTGATTATTCTATTTTCCTTACACCATTTTTCATACTCCGAAAACAGCCTCTTTTTATCTTTTCCTTCAATCAACCAACCACCATATCCATAAGGTGTTGAAAAATCAAAATACTGATTTTCCGGTATTTTTCCGCTAAACTGAGGGATCTTTGAAATATCACGCTTCATCACAACGTTTATACCTTTTACTTCGTTCTCATTATAAAAAATGAGAAGCGGTTCGCCATCACCATGAAGATAAAAAGCTTTAACATAATCACTTAACCAATAAACATCATAATCAACAAAGGTGCGAACAATAGAATCCCACTGTTCTGCCTGGGTTAATGTGCACACTGTTATCATACTTACTCTCCATTAAATATTAATATCTGGTTTTTCTCCGTGATAAATAAAGTAGTTTAGCCCTTCCTCGTCGTTAAAGACTATTTTAGAAGGACCTTCGTTTATTTTGTGCTTTTCATATAACCACGGATATTGTTCGCAAGTATCAAACAATTCTTGTAAATATGCAGTCTCCTCTGTAACAAAAAAAATTCCGCTGGGGATTGCCTTCAGGTTCTGTGGTAAATGATCTTGCAACAAGCCTAACGATGCCCATATTATTCCCGAAACAATAGGATAACCCGTGCTTAACTCTACAAGAGGATGTGTTATATGGTCTCCACCAGGCCTGCCATTTATTTCAATCAGATAAATCTTTCCGTCAATTATTTTTATTTCTGTATGACACGGCCCGTTTTCGATACCTGCACAGGTAAGCGCTCTTGAGATTACTTCCTCAACGTGTGTCCTCATTTCACGAGTTATTTTCGCAGGTTGATGATGCCCTAATTCATTACAACGTGGTGGCCCTGAAGTATCCTTCTCGGTAACCTGAATAATATAGTTCTTTCCTTCATAAGATAAGCTTTCAACAGAATATTCGCTTCCTCCTGCAAGAAACTCCTCAATCATTACACCTTTTACTTTTGAATATGGCAAGGCTTCATTTATCGCAGTTTCCAATTCAGTTCGATTATTAACAACACACACACCTCGTTTTCCTCCGGCGGCAATTGGTTTAACGATTGCAGGAAAGAAATCAATTTCAGGTATGTCTCCTTGAATATATGTTAAAAACTTCGGTTGATGCAAGCCATCAAGCTCAGCCACTTTTTTTCTTGTCAGATACTTATTTGTAATTTCTTTAGCAACATCTAAATTATTACCATGAAGGTCAAGATTTTTTGCAACTGCTGCTGCAGAAAAAATAGTTAACTCAGTAGTAGCAATTACTCCTTTTACATTGTTTTTCTTGCATATTTCTGTAATTGTATCAACATCAAAGACATTAACCTCGTGAAAAAAATCAACATATTTACACGCTACATCATTACTGTTAAAAGAAAAACAATGAGATTCTATATTCAATTCTCTTGCTCGTTCTGCAAAAACCTTTGCTAAAATACCCGAGCCTATTATCGCTATTTTATACACCTTTTTACTCCTTACCTCAAACCTGCTCATAAAACCTTTGTTACTTCGACTCTTGAGATATTATACCCTGCATTTTCATAAGATTTTTTTGCCGCTTCATTAAAAGGAACATATTCTGTTGATGAATCATAACAACCAAGCTCTTTTGCTTTTTTTAATCCTTCGTTTATCGCTGTTGTTCCCACACCTTTGCCGCTATACGATTCTTTTATCATCAGCGACCTCAATACCCAGCGGTTTTTACCCAAAAAGTTCGTTATATATGCCCAATAGTAGCCTATTAATTCGTTGTCGTCTACCATAGCCCAAAAAAACGTATTACCGTTTTCCAGATGTGTTTCTAAAGTCTCCACACTGTTTATTGAATATTCAAATGGGATATCTCTTTCAGGGTAATGATATTTCTTAATAAGGGTGTGCTCCATTTGAATTAGTTGATCTTTATAAGGTGAAATCTCCTCCCAGTTCATCCACTTGGCAACCACACTCATTGTAAACACCATTCCTTCTATAAATTCATAAAGCTATTTACAGCTTTTACCATTCTTTCCATATCGTCTAAGTCATACCTTTGGTCAATAGGTAAACACAGCATTTCGCGATACATTTGATCGCAACTTTTATCATTAATGAAATCTGCCTTTGGCCATATTATAGGGGCGTATATGCTGCTACTCCTCAAATACTCCTGTAAGCTCTTCCTATCCGCAACAACAATCGGATAATATAGGGGCGTTACGGTTTCATAAAAATTTTCAAACAACGGCCTTGCCTGACAATTCTCTTTTACATACTGGTAATTATTTCTTCTGGCTTTTTTCATGTTTTCAATATCAAGTGAATTTTGAATAATATTGGAAACCGGTGCAATTTTATATGCCTCTTTCTGCAAATCCAGTATGTTTTCAGCCTCTCTATACATAGCCAAATAATCGCTTTTGTCGCCTTCATTTTGAAACAAGTAGCGATATTTCATCAGACTTGCGGTAATTTTTTTTTGCTCAAGCACACTATCGGAGCATACAGGTTTGTTTTTAATTAAACCTTCCTTACTTGCCAAAAATCCTCCGTCAGCAACTCCACACCACTTCCTTATGCTTCCTACCCAAAAATCTGCATCAAGCGGAGATGTTTCACTATATAAACATTGAGTTCTGTCTTCTATTATTGATATGTTATATTTCTTTATTTGGTCCAGAATTTTATCAATATTAAAAAGCGTGTCAAATCCAAAATAGCGATGAAACAATACTATCCCATTCGCACCTTTTTCACATAGATTGAGTAATTGTGTCGGGTCTATTTTTAACTCAGTATCAAGTGAAAAAAAATTTGTTTCATATTGTCGCTTTAAGAATGGTTCAACTACTGTTTCACAGGTATATGCTGGTAATATAGCTATTTTTTTATGTTGAGGTTTTCTACTCTCAATATTTTCAATTGCTAAACTTATTGCGCTCCTGCAAGATGACAACCAAACAAAATCGGCTGCGTGTATACTAAACATTGCTATATCAATATCGGAAACCGGGGCATTCATCTGTTCAGGACTTATCCAGAAATTGCTACCTATTTCACTCAGCAATTGCTTTCCCCTCTCTTTCAATATGAAGCGGCCTGTGCAAACGAACCTTCGCTCCATCTACCAAAACATACAATTCGCCGTTCTCATCTTGTTCTATATCGGAGACACTTGCAACATCGTCGCGTTTTAAAACCTTTAAAAATGTTTTTATTAACAGGATTAAATCAAGTTTTAGTGAAATCTTCTCTGTATAGGTAACATCGAGCTCAAAAATCTCTTCCCAGCTTATAAAACTACGACCATTAACTTGTGCCAACCCTGACAACCCTGGTCTGACAGAATGTCTTTTTCTTTCTTTCTCCGTGTAGAACGGAAGGTAATCAACAAGCAATGGCCGCGGTCCGATAAAACTCATGTCCCCTTTAATTATATTGAATAATTCCGGCAATTCATCAAGTGATGTTGAGCGAAGGAACTTTCCGTATTTTGTGAGCCTTAACTCATCGGGAAGAAGCTCACCGTTCTCATCCTTCTCGCAGGTCATTGTACGAAATTTGATAAGCTTGAAGATTTTTTCATCCTTACCGGGTCTATCCTGCGTAAAAAAGGGATTACCTTTCATTTTTACTGCACCTAAAACAATAAGAACAACCAAAACAGGCAAAAGACAGATAACAGCACAAAGGGCTATTAAAAAATCAAATAATCTTTTTAAAAATTTTGCGTACATACTATTCAAAACACTTTCTCACAACTTCGATGATTACCGCCTGCTCATGTGCGGTCATTTTGTTATCACTCGGAAGGCACAGACCCCTTTCGAATATATCTGCTCCTGCGCTGATTTTAACCTGTGTTCTTCCGTCGCCCTCTTTTGTAACAAACGGATTGCTGCTATAAATTGGCTGCATATGCATAGGCTTCCATATAGGTCTGCCCTCTGCATTTATTTCAGCCAATTTTTCAAGGATCTCTGTAGGACAGGTTCTACCCTTTTCGGTAACATAGTGTGCCTCTAGGTCGCCACGAACCTGCATACACATTGCCGTTTCATCAATAATCATACAAGAGAGCCAATAGTTAGGTACTGTTTTTTCCTCGTCAAAGGGATTCATTTTAACAGGTAAATCCTTGAAGCCCTCCTTGTACCTTTCGTAAATTGCTTTTTTCTGTGCGATGTGCTCCTCTAAATGGGGAAGCTGCCCTCTTACAACACCTGCAATAACATTGCTCATTCTGTAGTTGTAGCCAAGCTCTGTGTGCTGGTACCAAGGAGCATTATCTCTTGCCTGTGTTGACCATTTACGAACCTTTTGTGCCGCAACCGCATCATCTGTAAGGAGCATACCGCCCGATGAGCCTGTGATAATTTTGTTTCCGTTGAAGGATATTGCTGAGAAGTCACCGAAGGTGCCTGTTTGCACACCCTTATATGAAGCGCCCAAGGATTCTGCGGCATCCTCAATAAGTATGGCTCCGTGCTTTTTGCAGATTGCCATTATTTCATCCAGCTTTGCAGGTACACCGTAAAGGTGAGCAAGTACACAAACCTTTACCTCAGGGTAAAGCTCAAAGGCTTTTTCCAGTGCTGCAGGGTCCATATTCCAGGTATCGTATTCGGTATCTATAAGTACAGGCACACCACCCTCGTAAACTACGGGGTTTACTGTTGCATCAAAGGTCATATCTGTGCAAAAAACCTTATCGCCGGGCTTAACACCTGCAAGCTTAACAGCCATATGCAAAGCAGAAGTACCCGATGCAAGTGCAACCGCATATTTACAGCCCACCTTCTCACAGATAAGACGCTCTACTTCGTTGATATTTGCACCAACTGTGCTCATCCAGTTTGTTTCGTACGCCTCTTTAATATATTCAATTTCTTCTCCGTGCATTGTTGGTGTTGAAAGCCAAACTTTATTTTCAAAAGGCTTGATTTCCATAGTTTTTTACTCCCTTTTTCAACAGTCTTTTCAAATCAAGTCGCAATAAAACACAATAATAGTTATACATACTATATTATAAAATAAATACATATATATGTCAACAAAACCTTGCAATTTTCCATTTATAAAAATAATGGCTGCTACCATATAGTAGCAGCCATTATTTTATTTGTTTTTTATTTTTTCACAGATTCCTGCATATGCACAAAAACAGATTTTTTCGACTTTTGCACCAATAGTGTCTATTTTCAGAAGCTTAAACAAGGTTTTCCTTATAGCCTCTACTACACCTGATACAGCATAGACACCTAAAGCAGAAAGAACAATAAGCGGTATAATCAGCAACATCGACTTTTCACCGATAAATGAAAATGCATTCCTTAAATAAAGGCTTACAATATACGGATGGAAATGCACTAGGAAAATCCCATAGGAAAGTGAACCTACATATATAATAATTTTGGCGATTTTTTCTGAGGAAATGTTAAGATTTTTAAACAAGCAAAACAGACATATTGCTGCCACAACAATAGTTGGTGTAACATTTGTATCAAGGAAGCTTCCAGGAAGAGATATGCCCACCTTGCTTGCAACAAACACTATAGTATACTTTAATATGCTTGTACTCAAGGTTGCCAAAAGGAAGCCTACAGCATATGTTTTTTGAGATGTTTTATTATTGTCATACTTCTTAAAATATGCACCCACAAGATACATTATCATAAGCCATAAAACACTACAGCCATAGTTCAAAACAAATGGGTCACTATAGAAAATGGTTGTTGGAAGACCTAAAACACACACAATGGTGATTAAAGCTTTTCGTAGTTTGTCTTTTTCCATCGACTCCACAAGCTTATTTAGACAAGGGATAAATGCGAACATACCAACATATGAAGAAAAATACCAATATCTGTTAGTTGACATAGGCAAAAATGCTTTAAATATCTCTCTTAAACTTTCCCCGTCTAATTTACCTGTCAAAAACAGTACTGCGGTAATTCCTGCAGAATAGAAGAAGGTCTGAACCCATAAATTTATTACATTACGCCATTTACTTTCTCTACCGTAACAAACGAAGCCAGAAATTATTGCATAGCAGTTTACAGCGCAATACATAATGGTTTCCCATGTCCATACAACAAAATAGCCACCACTTAATAGTTTTACGCTATCTAAAACGCCACCGGCTCCCATTACATGCAAAGATACTATCATATACATCGACAACGCTCTTAACGCATCGATTCCAACGTTTCTTTTATTCATAAAAACCTCTTATCACATTTCCACTGCTGCTCTTTCGATTGCAAGACCCTTTGTGTAGCGCTCCATAAATGCGTTGAAGCTGTCAACAATTGCCTTATCAGGCTCAAGGGTTGTCATTTTCTGAGAAGCAAAAATTTTGCTATCAAGATAGTCAGGGAAGGACTCGCCTTCTGCCTTGTTTACTGCGAATGCAGCAAGCACTGCTATACCCCATGCACCGCCTTCACCTGCAGTTTCCATAACAGAAACAGGGGTGTTCATAACTGCTGCGAGCACGCTCTGACCAATAACAGGAGTTTTGAAGAAACCGCCGTGGCCAAGAATTTTATCTACATTTACATTCTCATTGTCGAGAATTTTAAGACCTGTTTTAAGAGCACCAAAGCAAGTGAAAAGCTGAACTCTCATAAAGTTTGCAAGTGAGAAATTGCTGTCAGGATTCTTTACAAAAAGAGGCTTACCTGTTTCAAAGCCTGTAATATGCTCACCTGAGAAATAGTTGTAGGAAAGAAGGTTGCCGCAATCTGCGTCAGCCTCTGCAGATTTTTTGAAAAGAGCTGTAAACAAATCACCCATTTTAATATCTGCACCGCTAAGCTCTGCCACCTCTTTAAAGAGATTTACCCAAGCGTTGATGTCGGATGTGCAGTTATTACAATGTACCATTGCAACAGGTGCACCATCAGGAGTTGTAACCATATCAATTTCTTCATAAAGCTTTTTAAGAGCATTTTCAAGAACAATCATTGCAAAAACAGATGTACCTGCAGATACATTACCTGTACGGATTCTTACGCTGTTTGTTGCAACCATACCTGTACCTGCATCGCCTTCAGGTGGGCACATAGGAATACCTGCCTGGAGGTCGCCTTCTTCGTCAAGAAGCTTTGCGCCTTCTGCTGTAAGAACGCCTGCAGACTCACCTGCAACGAGAACCTTTGGAAGAATTTCGCGGATGCTCCAAGGATATTTGCCTGCTACAAGGTTATCGAACTTTGTAAGCATATCTTCATCATAATTATGTCCTGTCATTGGGAACATACCTGATGCTTCGCCAATACCGAGAACCTTTTCGCCTGTAAGAAGAGTATGAATAAAGCCTGCAAGAGTTGTGAAATATTTAATATCCTTAACGTGATCTTCGCCGTTCAAAATAGACTGATAAAGGTGAGCTATGCTCCAACGCTGAGGAATGTTAAAATTGAATTCCTTTGTTAAAATTCCTGCTGCTTCACCTGTTATTGTATTTCTCCATGTACGAAAATCTGCAAGAAGCTCGCCCTTTTCATTGAATGGAAGGTAGCCGTGCATCATACCGCTGATACCGATTGCTTTAAAGGATTTGAGAGTAACGTTATACTTTTCCTTAACATCTGCTTTAAGAGATGCATAGCTTCCCTTAAGACCTGCATAAATTTCATCAAGGCTATAAGTCCAGATGCCGTTTTTAAGGCTGTTTTCCCAATCGTAGCCACCAACTGCAAGCACTGCGCCTGCATCATCAATAAGCACCGCTTTAATTCTTGTTGAACCAAACTCAATACCAAGAATAGCCTTGCCGCTTTCAATATACTGCTTCATACAAAATCTCCTTATATCTCAATATTTAATTCTTTTATTTTATCCCTGAGCGCCTGAAAATCAGAAAGGGCATCAGGTTTATTTAACGGATTTCTTAAAAGTGCTGCAGGGTGATACGTGCCCATAAAAAGAATGTTTCCTTTTTTTATAAACTCACCATGTTGCTTTGTAACCTTAAAGTCTTCGGATATTAGCTTCTGCGCCGATATTCTGCCAAGGCAGACTATAATTTTCGGCTTTATAAGGCGTGTCTGCGCCCTGAGCCACTCAATACAGATTTCCTGCTCCGAGCTTTCAGGGTCTCTGTTTTGTGGCGGTCTGCACTTTACAATGTTTGCAATGTAAATGTTCTTTTTTCGGTCAAGTCCTATTACCTGCAGATATTTATCAAGAAGCTGTCCTGCTTTACCAACAAATGGCTCACCTTGTAAATCCTCATTTTCACCGGGACCCTCGCCAACAAAAAGAATATCGGCATTCTCATTACCCACACCGAAAACCACGTTTGTACGAGTGGAGCAAAGCTTGCATTTTTCGCAAGAAAGGCACTGACTTTTTAATTCCGAAAGGTTGTTATATGTCAAGAACAATCAGCTCCTTGGGTGCTTTAGTCAGGTTTTCGTACCCTTGAACAGTTATAACCGCCATATCTTCAATTCGCACTCCGAATTTATTTGGTAAGTAAATTCCCGGCTCAACAGTAACAACGTTACCCTCTTTGAGAGTGTGCTCGCTGCGTGGTGAAAGATTAGGAAGCTCGTGAATTTCAACGCCTACACCATGGCCTGTACCGTGGCCGAAATATTCACCATAGCCTGCATTCTTTATAACGTCTCTTGCGGCAGCGTCGGCATCCTTACAGGATACACCGCTTTTCAGTACCTCAAGAGATTTAAGCTGCGCCTGTAAAACAATTTCATATACCTTTTTCTGTTCAGGAGTAACCTCGCCAACAGCAACAGTACGTGTCATATCGCTGTGGTAGCCTTTGTAAACTGCACCAAAATCAAGAGTAACAAAATCTCCTGCCATAACTACATTTTCATCAGGCACACCGTGAGGCATTGAGGTCTTTTTACCCGAAACCGCAATAGTTTCAAAGGAAAGGGCCTCTGCTCCGTGAGATAGCATATAGAAATCAAGCTCAAGAGCAATCTGTTTTTCCGTAACACCGGGCTTTATAAAGCCGAGAATGTGGTTAAACGCATCCTCTGCAATGCCCTGAGCAATTTTTATGTTTTCTGTTTCTTCAGTAGTTTTCACCATGCGAATTTCGTCAATTTTCTTTTCAAGACGTTTAGATGGCGTAACTCTGCAAGGAAGAAAGGCTGTTTTAAGAAAATCTGCCATGCTGACAGTAAGCCTTTCTCTTTCGGTATATATTTTAAGAAGGTTTTGTTCTTTAATGTAATCTTTAATTTCAACAGAAACCCTTGTAACAAGCTGAGAACGGCAGGCTGCTTTCTTTTGTGCCGCTTCAATATAGCGACTGTCGGTAAAAAATACAGCATCATTTTCTGTTACTAAAAGGTAGCCGTCTGTTGACGGAAAATTTGTAAAATAACGCCTGTTTTCAGGGGAATATATAAGAATTGCTTCCTGAGAATTTTTCAAAAACGCCTGAAGCTTATTTATTTTCTCCATAGTAGCCCTGCTCCTTTAAAAATGCCTCGCGAATAGGCGCTTCTTTAATACGATTTTTCTTGTAGTGATTCTTCCAGAACCATTTGTTATCAACAGGGTCAACAAGAAGAGGAACTGCACCGCTGCGGTTTGCCGCCGCAACATCTGTAAAAACCTGATCTCCTACCATTCCGATTTTAGAAACAGGAACACCTAATTTTCTGCTCATTCTGAGAATTCCGTGAGGAAGAGGTTTTCTTGCAAAGCCGTGAAATTTTACGCCAAAGGTTTTTGAAAACCAGTAAGCCCTGATGCGAGGAGTGTTTGTTACAATCGCAACAGAAATCCCTGCCTCTTTAAGCTCTTTAATCCAAGAAATAGCACCCGGAATAGTTGTTAGAGTTGCATCCTTAACCGTAGTATTGTCAAGGTCAAAAACAATTGCTTCAAGCCCCAGCTCTTTTACAACCTGAGGCGTAATATCATTCACTTCGTGAAACATGTATTTTATAGTGGTATCTTTTTCTCTGATTGCCATAAAAACACCCCCAAAATAACCTATTT
>CAJGCL010000007.1 GCA_904501675.1 Clostridiaceae bacterium | reverse complement strand
TTCTGCCGGTATAGGCTCTCTTAAGGGTCCTCGCCATGGTGGTGCTAACCTTAAGGTTGCAGAAATGATGAATTATCTTAAAGCAGAGGTTTCTGATATTACAGATGAAGGTCAGGTTGCTGACTTCCTCAGAAAGCTTATAAACAGAGAAACAGGCGATAAAACAGGTCTTGTTTATGGTATGGGTCATGCAGTTTATACCCTTAGCGATCCTCGTCAGATAATTCTTAAGCGTGAAGCAGAAAAGCTTGCAGATGAAAAAGGCTTCGGTGCAGATTTCCGTGCCCTTGAACTTATTGAGAAGCTTACTCCTGAAATTTTTGCAACAGAAAAACACAATAACAAAAAAATCTGTGCAAACGTTGACCTTTATTCAGGTCTTATTTATCAGATGCTCGGTATTCCTGAGGACCTTTATACTCCTCTTTTTGCCATTGCACGTGTAGCAGGTTGGTCTGCTCACCGCATTGAAGAGCTTATTTCAGGCAACAGAGTTATCCGCCCTGCATATAAGAATCTTACAGTTCCAAAGGAATATGTTCCTATTGAAGAGAGAATATCAGGCTTTAAGAATACTGCGGTTTATGTGCCGCTTGACGAAAGATAATTTTCAGTTTCGGAAGGGTTGAAATTATGAAAAATCTTAAAGGTAGTTTGAGTGCAGTTAAAATGAAATATCTTATTTTTGTTTTTGCTGCTGCAATGCTTACAGCGTTGCCAACACGTGTGTATCAGCTCCTTGCAGTTGTTGATTACACAAATGGCTTTTATAATGGTAACGATGTTACTATCCCTGTGCTTTATGGTGCAATTTTTATTTTTGCACTTATATTTATGGCGTTAAGCTTTCTTAGTAAAGAGGTTCCTTCGCCCAAGCTGCCTACAGGTAAGAACCCAATTCTTGGCGTAGGCTCTCTTATAATGGTTGTTGGCTTAGGATGGGATATTTTAGTTATTGAAAAAAAGGTAGTGCCCCAGGTTCAGGGCGGTTTTAACTTTGAAATGTTTAAAAGTCTATTCTCCTCAAATCTTGAGCAGAATGGCGGAGCTTTCCTTGTGTTAGAGTTCGTTTTTGCAATTTTTGCCATTTTCTATTTACTTATTTTTGCGGTAAGCCATCTCAACGGCAAAGCATCTTACAAGGAATATAAGCTTCTTGCTCTTTCTCCTTTGTGCTGGGCTATTACAATGCTTATTTCAAGACTTATGACAGCAGTAAGCTTCATTAAGGTTTCAGAGCTTCTTTTTGAAATCTTTATGCTTGTTTTTGCGATGCTTTTCTTCCTTACATTTGCAAGAATTTCTTCAGGTGTTTTTACAGAAGATTGTATGTGGGGGATTTACGGCTACGGTTTTTCTGCAGCACTTTTTGCAGGCCTTGTAACAGTACCACGCCTCGTATGTGCGGTTGTTGGTCTTCCATATGTTGAGGGCTATGAGTTCAATTTTGCTCACCTTGCAATTCTTCTTTTTGTGCTTTCATACATTGTAGCATCTTTGGGCGTTGGCTTTAAGGATGGTCTCAAAAACATCCGCACAATTGCAGAGGTTCAGCTTCCCAGCGACGAGGATGTAGTTGTAAAACACAGCAAGCCTGTTGTTGAGGAAGTTGTAGATGAAGAGCCTGAATATGAACTCTTTGAAGAAGCAGAAGAGGTTGAAGAAATCGAAGAGCCTGTGTTCTTTGAAGAAGCTCCAGCAGCTGTAGAAGAACCTGATGAGGAAGTTATTGAAGAAACGATTGAAGAAACAGTTGAAGAGGATAATTTCTTTGATAATGCAGAAATAATTGCAGAAGAAGCTGGTGAAGAGGTTGTTGAAGAAGCAGTTGAAGAAACAATTGCCGAAGAGCCTGCTGAAGTGGTTGAAGAAATTATCGAAGATACAGTTGAAGCTGAAACAGAAGAAATAGTTGAGGAAGCAACTGAAGAAGTTGAAGAAGCTGTTGAGGAAATAGTTGAAGAAGAAACTGAAGAGGTAGCTGAAGAAGCTATTGAAGAAACAGTTGAAGAGCCGGTTGAAGATGCTTTCGAAGAAGTAACTGAAATCGGTGCAGAGGTTTCCGAAGAGAGTGTAGTTATTGAATCACCTGTTCAGGCACCAAAGGCTAATGTAGAAAAGGCAAAAAAAGACAAGAAGAGTCTTTTCGGTCTGAGAAAAGCTCCTATTGTCGAAGAAGAGATCGCAGATGACCTTAAGCCTATTTCCCTTGCTGATATGAAAAAGAATCAACAAAAATAAAATACCCATTTTGTGTGGCAGGAGATAATAATGTTTTTCAGTAATATGATGACAGCCGCGCAACAGGTTTTAGTTCTCTTTTTGATTGTTGCGGTCGGCTTTGCAGCCGACCGTTTGCATATTTTTACTCAGGATATTGCAAAAAAATCAAACGACCTGTTGTTTTATATAATAACACCGGCGGTTATTGTTCAATCCTTTATGAATATGGAGTTCAGCCTTGAAACTGCAGGTTCATTTTTCATAGCCTTTTTATGTATGACAGGTACTCTCACCGTTGGTATACTTATTGCATTACCATTTTTCAATAAATGCGGTGAATACAGTGTAGTGTATAAGTACGCTGTAAGCTATGGTAATATGGGCTATATGGCGCTACCACTCTGTCAGGCGCTCCTTGGCAGTGAAGGTGTGTTCTATTGCTCCGCAGGTGTTGTTGCTTTTAATATTCTTTGTTTTACTCACGGTGTATGGCTTATGACCAAGGGTGAGGGCAAGGCAAAGTTTGAAATCAAAAAGCTTATTTTGAATCCGGGCGTAATTTCCGTTCTTGTTGGATTGCCTTTCTTTATTTTTGATATAAATATCCCTGATGCTCTTAATTCAGCAGTTGGGCATATTTCAAATCTCAATACTCCTGTAGCTATGATTTTCTTTGGCACATATATTGCAAATACAGACCTAAAATCAATGTTCAGGGTTAAAGAAAATTATATGGTTGCTCTTTTAAAGCTTGTAGTAATGCCGCTCATAATGTTCGGTGTTTTTAAGCTGGCAGGCATTGCCGGTACTATGTTAACAGCCTGCATTATTTCTGCATCTGTTCCAAGCGCTAATAACACTGCTATGTTTGCAGCAAAATATGGTAAGGATACAGGCGTTGCTTCTCAGGTGGTTTCCTTTGATTCTGCATTATCCGTTTTAACAATCCCTGTTATGATTGCGTTAAGTAAGCTATGATGAATTTACCTTTAAGTGATATTCTTCCTTGTGGTGTATGCGAATTTTCAAAGGTTGGCGAGCTTATACCCTGCAGAGCCCAAAGTCGCATTCCTGAAAACGCTAAAAGTGTTATTATGTATCTTTTTCCTTATTTTTTAGGAGAAGATTTTTATGAGAATTCAAATATTTCAAAGTATGCTGTGCCTGCTGATTACCATGTAATTGCAGATAGATACTTGGAAAAAGCATGTAAAGAGCTTAAACGCCTTTATCCCGAAAACGAATTTTCCTGCTTTTGCGATAACTCACCGATAAGGGAAGTTGATACAGCTGTGATGTGTGGCTTAGGAGTCAAAGGCAGAAACGGACTTCTTATAAACGAAAAATACGGCAGCTTTTGTTTTATCGGTGAAATAATAACTGATAAAGAAATTGATCCGTCTGTACCTGAAGACAGAACTTGTATTGGCTGCGGTATCTGCGAGAAAAAGTGTCCTCTCGGTGCGATAAGCGGATATAAAGTTGATGCTTCTAAATGCCTTTCTCACATCACCCAGAAAAAAGGTGAGCTTTCACAAGAGGAAAGAAAATGCATTGAGAAAAATGGATGTATATGGGGCTGCGATATTTGTCAGAATGCTTGCCCTATGAACAAAAATATTGAGATAACTCCCGTGGTTGAATTTGCAGAAACAGCAAAGAGCAGATTCACTAAAGGTGATAATATTGAGGACCGAGCATTTAACTGGCGCGGCAGGGCAGTTATAGAAAGAAACTTTGAAATAAATTGTTGTAAAGACAAAGAAAATAAATTATAATATAAAAGTAAGTTATATTAACTTGACTTGTAAAAAGATATGAGTGATTATGTGAATATCCCCGAGAATGTTCTTGCGGCGCTTGATAGCTTTTTTGCTGACGGAAGATGTCCTCATGCTGTTCTTATAGACGGTTCCGGTGAACTTCAGCGAGCTCAGCTTGCCCGCCTTGCCGCAAAAATGATTGTGTGCTCCAATCAGGAGCGTACTCCTTGTGGCGCTTGCGAAAATTGCCGTAAGGCAGATGAAAATATACACCCCGATATTATTACCGTTGCAAAGCCTGAGGATAAAAAATCCTTCGTTAAGGCAGATATTAAAAAGGTTGTGTCAGATGCTTATCTCACACCTAACGATGCGGAAAAAAAGGTGTATATATTATCAGAAATTCATAATATGAATGAGGAGTGTCAGAATCTTTTACTTAAGATTCTTGAAGAGCCACCTCGCTATACTGCCTTCGTGCTTACTTCTCAGAATGCCAATGCCGTAATAGGCACCGTTCTTTCACGAGTTGTCAGGTTAAGGCTCGGAAAAACAGAGGATACAGAGTACAGCGAAAAAGCAAATGAGATAGTGAAAAATCTTTCTTTGGCAGTTTCATCATCATATGAATTTGATAAAATCAAGGCAACAGCTTCTCTTGATGGAAACAAAAACCTTACTGCAGAAGTATTGTCTTTATTTATAGGTGTTTTGCGTGATGCAATTGCATTAAAATCTCAGGGTAAGGCTTTGATTGCTGATATGGTTGAGTATAGTCAGGCGCTTTCTGATAAAAATACATTAAAGAAACTTCTTGATATGTATGATGCAGTTTCTGCAATTTACCAATCACTTGAAAACAACCCAAATTATACGCTACTTACAGCTGTGCTTTGTGCAAGACTGTGATTCAGCGTTGTAGGAGACGAAATATGGCAGAAGTTTTAGGTGTCCGCTTTAAAGAGGGCGGCAAAATATATTATTTTGACCCTGATGGAAAAGAGTTTTCAAAAGGCTCAAATGTTATTGTGGAAACAGTCCGCGGTATTGAATGCGGTGAGGCGGTAGTTCCTAACCACACAGTAAACGACGATGAAATTATTCATCCTCTCAAAAAGGTAATAAGAGCTGCTAATGCTGATGATATGAAGACTGTTGAGATGAACCGTAAAACAGAAGCAGAAGCATTTGCTTTCTGTGATAAAAAGGTTGTTGAATTAGGTCTTGATATGAAGCTTGTTGAGGTGGAATGCACCTTTGACGGCAGCAAGATGCTTTTCTATTTCACATCAGACGACAGAGTAGATTTCAGAGAGCTTGTAAAAATTCTTGCAGCTCAATACAGAACACGTATTGAAATGCGTCAGATTGGTGTGCGCGACGTTTCCAAAATGCTTGGAGGCCTCGGTATTTGTGGCAGACCTTTCTGTTGTTCACAGTTTTTAGACGATTTCCACCCTGTTTCAATTAAAATGGCAAAAGAACAAGGCCTATCCCTTAACCCTACAAAAATTAGTGGTACTTGCGGTCGACTGCTTTGTTGCCTTAAGTATGAGCAGGATTCATATGAGTATCTTAATAAAATAACTCCTCGCGTAGGCTCTTTGGTAGATACAAGAGAGGGTAGGGGTACAGTTACTGAAAGCAATCTTCTTACAGGTAAACTGAAGATTTCTCTTGAAAGGCGTCCTGAAGCATTGCCTGCGGAATATAACAGGCGCGATGTGAAACTTATCAGAAAAGCCAAGTTAGAGGAAGATGACGAAGAATAAATAATAGATACAATTTATAAATTTCTATTGATTTCTGAAAAAATTATGTTACAATGTGATAGAGCAAGGTGCAAAGTTCTTTGCACTTTACCCTATCTTCAAATGTAAGGGAGGTAAATGTAAATGGCATACAAAATTACAGACGCTTGCATCTCTTGTGGTGCATGTGCAGCAAGCTGCCCTGTTGAAGCAATCTCAGAAGGCGACGGCATCTATGTAATCGACGCTGACAAGTGCATCGATTGTGGTGCATGTGCAGGTGATTGTCCTGTAGAAGCTCCTGTTGCTGAATAATTAAGATTATTAATTAAGATTAAACCGCCATTCTCTTTGAGAACGGCGGTTTTTTCTTTTGTTAATTTTTTTTTAAAATATAGTTAAATTTTAAATAAGGTATTTATTTTTGTATATATTGTATGTTATAATTAAGCGATTATGGATAGGTGTCGCTGGATTTTGTTTTTGTTATTTTCTTCGGAGGTGAGCCGTATGGCAATGAAGAGATTTATTGATATTACAGATTTTACAAGAGAGGAATTGAGAGAAACTCTTAACCAGTTCTCGTTTGTTAAAGAAAATAGCAGTGTTTACGCAAATGAGATGAAAGGTAAAACTGTTGTAAACGCTTTTTTTGAAGAAAATCAATTTGCTCAGGCTGCATTTGCAGCTGTTGCTGCCCGTACAGGAGGTGCGGCAATTAATTACAAATATGCAGATGGTGTATCTCTTAAAGATCAGGTTATGGAAATGTCCGCAATTGGTGATGTGATTGTGTTGAGTCATCCGAAGAAGGGTGCTGCACGAGCTGCTTCTCTCTATGCTACTGTGCCTGTTATAAATGCCGGCGATGGTGAAAGAGCATATCCGGTAAGGACGCTTGCAGATATTTCTACAGTTTGGATGGAAAAGAGACATGTATCTAATTTAAAGGTTGGATTTTTAGGAGATTTTTCAAATAATTCTCAGGTTAAAGGTTTTCTCCAATGTCTTAATCTTTACAAGGGTAATGAATTCTATTTCATTTCTGTGAACGGAAAACCATTGTCCGACGATTATGTTGCGCTTATGGAAAAAAGAGAAAAGCCTTTTGTGGTTTTTGATAATCTTTTTGAAATACTTCCTCAGCTTGATGTTTTATATATGACAAAGGTTGAAAAAGCATCTTTTGATAGCCAAATAATGTATGAATCGAGAAAGCATAATTTTACTCTTGATGAGAGAATGCTTATGGTTGCAAAGCCTGACCTTCTTATTATGCACGCTTTTCCAAGGGGAGAGGAGCTTGATATGAGTGTTGATTCTGACTCCCGAGCAAAGTATTTTAGGGCTTTTGGATATTTTACGGATGCGTGTCTTATTTCTCTTATAAAAACAGTTTCTAATAAACCCGGTAGAAATATTGCTCCGTCATGGGAAGAGCCAACACATCAGCATAAATGCAATAAAGCTGATTGTATAACATCAACAGAAGGCTACCTTCCGCCCTTGTTCCATGAAACTACGGGTGGTAAATTAGTGTGCAAATACTGTATGCAGGAATTAGATATAAATGAGTAAAAAAATTCTTATAATCAAAGGTTCGGGCAGGAAAAAGGGCTACACAAACAGAATATGTGATGAAATAGTTGATTTTTTAAAAGATGAGGAATTTATAATTTTTGATACATATGCCGAAAATTTCGCTCCGTGTAATGGCTGCAATTTTTGCGAGACCAACGGCAGATGCGTAAATACAGACCTTGATGCTTTTTATAAAAGCTTTGAGGAATGTGATGAAATAATTTTTTTCAGCCCAATTTATAATGGAACTTTTTCCGCACCGATTAAAAGTCTTATTGACAGGTTTCAAGTGTACTACACAAGTTTTTATTACAACAATAAAAAGCAATCCATTGAGAAGAAAAGGTTTGCATACCTCGTTGTGGCGTCCGGCAGAGGCGGAGAAAAAGCCTTCGAGTATATGCAAAGCCAATTAAAGTGTGCATTTACAATTCTTAATGTTGAAATGAAGGAATCCTTCCTTTGTGCTAATACAGATAGCGGGGCAGATTGCTCTGGTGTTATTGAAAAAATAAAAAGGAGTTTAAAATGACTAAAGCCAGAAAAAGAATTATAGCTGTTATTTCGGTTATGGCAATACTTTTTGGCATCTTTGCCGTTTGCGGTATTGCTCTCAATGTTGATAACGGGCTTTTTAAAACGAATACTCCCACATATATAAAAACAGGAACAGCTATAAAGGGTATTATTACCGATAAAGAGGATTATGAGGCATATGTTTTTGAGGTGGCTTCAAATGGAGCTCTCAATATCATTTTGGAGCATGAAAACGTTACTGACCCCGGAAAATGTGGGTGGGTAGTTACTCTTTATAAGCTTCTTGATAAAGCGAGCTCAAAGGAAAAGGAATATAAAGAGCTTGCCTATTATGAATCGTTTTGGGCGGATGTTACTTCTGATTGGAAGGACATTGGTATTACGCCGGGTACATATTGTATTATGGTAACACCTGGTCTTTATTTTCTTGAGAGCGAGTATACTCTTAAAACCACATTTACAGAGTCGGATTCATACGAAAAAGAGCCGAATGATGTTAAGGAAGATGCAACACCTGTTGCTGTTGGTTATGGTAAATACGGCAACACATCCAACAGGTCAAGCGGTACTGATATGGACTGGTATACATTTACTCTTGACCAGGATAGTTGCGTTAATATTTCCTTTACTCATCCTGATGGCACTTTCCCTGTTGTTGGATGGACAATAACTCTTTACAATGCGGATAATCAGAAAATTACTCAGTTTGCATCAAGAAGAACAGACCTTGTTATAAAAACAGGTAAGCTTGGTCTGAAAACAGGTACATATCATCTATGTGTTGAGGCGCAGACAGATTCTGCGGATGAATATACTCTCGTTATAGGCTCTGAAAAGGCAATTAACTTTGAATTTGAATTTAACGATATACCTGAAGAAGCAATTCAGCTTCCACAAGGTATTTCAATGAGCGGTAGTCTTGCAGACAGACTTTTGAGTCTTGATAAGGATTATTATAAATTTAATGTTGAAGGCAATGGATATATTGACCTCACTTTCACCCACGAGCTTCAGGAGGGTGATAAGAATGGGTGGAATATCCGCGTTCTCAAGCCACTTCCTGACGGAACATATCATGAAATAGTGAGAAGAATTTCCAAGTGGAATTCAGGTACTATGGAGCTTAGAGGTTTAGGTCTTCCAAAGGGAGAGTATTATGTGCTTGTAGATGGCGATTCGGTTTCTTATAACTCCTCCACATATACTCTCAATTGGACATATACAGAAAAAGAAAACTATGAGTATGAGCCAAACAGCTCAATGCTTAATTGCCAGACTATTGAATTCGGTACACGTTATGAAGGTGCAATTCTTTCATCTGACGTAACTTATGACGAGGACTACTACAGATTCAATCTTGTAGATGCAAGGCGCGTATGCGTAGAGTTCGCCCACGAGAACATGGTAGGTAGCGATATTTGCTGGAACATAAGTATTGTTGATGATAAGGGCAATGTTAAATCTGAGATTACATCTGCTCTTAACGAAAGTCTTGTTTCTACAGGTGTTGTTGAACTTCCAGCGGGCGTATACTTCGTCAAGATTGAAACGGGTATGTACGGTTCAGAAACTCCATACAAAATCAGGTTAGTAGGGTGAGGAATAATTGAAGAAGTTTTTAGCATTGCTTCTGTGCATTCCTTTGGTACTCCTTACCGGGTGCACGGCAAAACAATCTCCAGACAAAAAGATAATTGCCGTGTCATTCTATCCCGTATATATATTTACGTTGAATATTGTTGATGGGATTGACGAACTCAGCGTAGAATGCATGGCAGAGCAGAATACCGGTTGCCTGCACGATTACACCATTACCGCTAAAGACGCTCGTCTTATCAGCGATTGCAGTATTTTTGTTATAAACGGAGCAGGAATGGAAGGCTTTATTGAGGATTTATATCACAGAGAGGCGGATGAAAGAATTGTCGATTCCTCTATAGGTGTTGAGCGTATATGCTCCCACACTCACGAGGAAGAGCATTCAGGTCATTCTCACGATCATGAAGAAAACTCTCACATGTGGTTATCTGTAGATAACGCCATAAAGCAGGTTGAGAATATAAGCGGTGGCATTATTTCTGCTTTCCCTGAGTATGAAGAAAAGATACAGAAAAACACGGAAGATTATTTGAAAACACTTTCTGAACTTAAGGAAGAAATAGAAAACGCAAAGGCTCAGTTGCAGGGTAAGTCTGTTGTAACCTTTCACGATGCATATGCTTATCTTGCAGAAGATTTGGGCTTTCATATTCTTACCACTATAGAAAGTGATGAAGGCGGCGAGCCTTCTGCAAAAGAATTGGCGCATATTTCAGAAGAAATAAAAGAACACGGAGTAAAAACCCTTTTCATCGAACCTGATTATGAGGGCAGCGCTGCAGAAATTCTCAAAAATGAAACAGGTGCAGAAATTTATGTTCTTAACCCTGTTATAAGTGGTGAAAAAGAAAAAAACGCATATGAGGATACTATGCGGGAAAACATTAAAATTATTTTAAAGGCGGTGAATTGATGGCTTTCGAAAATGGTTGCGGTCTTTGCAAAATTTCAGTTAATAATATCGGAGTGAAAAAAGGCGGAGATACGCTTCTTTCGGATGTGTCATTTCACCTTCATTGCGGTGAATTAACTGCCGTTATAGGCGTTAACGGTGCAGGTAAAACCACTCTTGTTAAATCCATTTTAGGAGAAATCCGCCATGAAGGAAATGTGAGCTTTGAATCACATGATGGTGAAAAAATCAGCAAGGTTACAATCGGTTATGTGCCTCAACACCTTGATTTTGACCGATCTGCTCCAATAAGCGTTGAAGATTTTCTTCTTGTTGGAAGAACAAACTCTCCCGTTTGTTTTAAAAGGAAGAAGGAACACATTAAAGAAATTGACGAGGCTCTTCAGTCTGTTGGTTGCCTTGATCTGAAAAATCGTAAGCTAGGTGAGCTTTCCGGCGGTGAGCTTCAGCGCGTTATGCTTGTGAATGCCTTGTATCCTCTTCCGGAGCTTCTTGTTCTCGACGAGCCTGTTTCAGGTGTTGATGCTAAGGGTAGCGAGATCTTCTATGAAGCAATACTTAATCTTAAAAAGAATTACCATATGGCAATTGCTATGGTGTCACACGATTTAGGCATTGTAAAAGAGTATGCAGATAATGTTGTTCTTATAAATAAAACCGTTTTAAAAACCGGCTCTGCGCAAGAGGTTTTTGATTCCCGTGAATTTAAAAACGTCTTCTTCAGCGTGCCTGAAAGGTGGGCGTGATATGGAGCTTATATATAGTATTTTTTCCGGCCTTCCCTTTGCGTGGGCAGACTATAAATTTATGGTCAATGCTGTAATTGCAGTGATGCTTATTGCACCGCTTATGGGCATTTTAGGAACTATGGCAGTAAACAACAAAATGGCGTTTTTCTCCGATGCTTTAGGTCATAGCGCGTTTACGGGTATTGCCCTCGGTGTGGTTTTAGGTATAGAGAATGAACTGATTTCTCTCGTCGTTTTCGGAGTTGTTATTGCCCTTCTTATAACAAAAGTAAAAAACAAAGGCAATACGTCGTCGGATACTGTTATAAGCGTGTTTTCTTCCGCAAGCATTGCTGTAGGACTTTTAATTCTTTCCTATGGCGGTGGCTTTACAAAATACAGCACGTATCTTGTTGGTGATATATTAAGCGTTACAGGCGCAGAAATTTTATGTCTTTTTATAACTCTTGTTGCGATAGTTGTTATATGGTGCGTTATTTATAATAAACTCCTTATAATTTCCGTTAATAAAGAGCTTGCCGCAAGCAGAGGAATTAAAACGGCACTTTACGAAAACATTTTCGTTGTGGTTGTTGCGGTAGTTGTAATGCTTTCAATAAAATGGGTAGGAATTCTTCTTATAAACTCTCTTCTTATTCTTCCTGCCGCTTCATCCAGAAATGTTACAAAAAACTCCCGTCAATATCTGGCGGTATCTGTTTTGATTTCACTTTTCAGCGCATTGAGTGGTCTGCTTATTTCTTTCTATGCAGATACATCTGCAGGCGCCACAATAGTTACGGTGTCAGCAATCGTTTTCTTCGTAACTTATATTATTTCAAAGAAAAAATAACCCGAAAGGATGTATATAAATGCTTTTTTCACAGGATATAGGCGTGGATTTAGGTACCGCCAATACACTTGTTTTCGTTAAAGGTAAAGGTATTGTTATAAGAGAACCTTCAGTTGTTGCTGTTGACGAAAGAACAAATCCTAAAACAGTTGTTGCTGTTGGTGCAGATGCTAAAAGAATGATTGGCAGAACACCCGGATCAATTACTGCAGTAAGACCGATTAAAGATGGCGTTATTGCCGATTTTGATATGACTGCGGATATGCTTAAGGAGTTTATAAAAAGAGCAATAAGCAGTTCTCCTTTTAACAGGGCAAGAGTTATGATTTGTATCCCGTCAGGCGTTACCGAGGTTGAACGCCGTGCGGTGCATGATGCAGCAAAGAGTGCAGGCGCAAGATACGTGAGCCTTATTGAGGAGCCTATGGCAGCAGCAATCGGCGCGGGTCTTCCCGTTCTTGATGCTACAGGTAGCATGATTGTTGATATCGGCGGTGGTACAAGCGAGGTCGCTGTTATATCGCTTGGTGATATTGTTACCTCAAAATCTTGCCGCGTTGCCGGTGATAATTTTGATGAAGCTATTATTTCTTACGTTAAAAGAACCTTTAACCTTCTTATTGGTGAGCGTTCTGCAGAGGATATAAAATTAAAGCTTGGTTCTGCTTACCCTTACGAAGGTGAAGCAGCAATGGAAATCAAGGGTAGAAATCTTATTGACGGTCTTCCGAAGTCAGTTGAAATTACAAGTGAACAGGTGCGTCAGGCTCTTGCAGATCCTGTTGACGAAATTCTTGATTCTATCAGATATACTCTTGACAGAACTCCACCTGAGCTTGCAGCCGACATTATTGAAAGAGGTATAACTCTTACAGGTGGCGGAGCTCTTTTGAGAGGCCTTGATAAGCTTATTGCGAGTGAGACAGGAATGCCTGTTAAGGTTGCAGAAAATCCACTTGATTGCGTTGTTAACGGAACAGGTATTTGTCTTGAAAAAGACCTTTTAGGGTTTAACAAATAAGGGGAAATTATGAAAAGATTTTTCAGAAGCGGTAGCTTTAAAACATTGATTGTTATTGCTGCGGTTATGCTTCTTGGTATGGTGTTTGCGGTTGTAAGCCGTAATGCATCGTCGCCTCTGACCTCGACTATAGGAACTGTTTTTTCGCCTCTTCAGAACCTTTCTGCTATAATATCAGAAAGCTTGCAGGAGGTTTCTGTTTCCTTCCGCTCATCCACTCTTTACAGAGCAGAGATGGTAGAAATGGAAAAAGAACTTGAAGAATACAGAAAACAGCTTGCAGACTATGGCGAGTTAAAGAAGAAGGTAGAAGCATACGAGAAATTTTACGGAATAAAGCAGAAAAATGATGATTATGAGTTTTGCTACGGCTCAGTTATATCTAAAGATACTGCCGATGCATACGGTTCATTCGTGCTTAACACAGGTTCAAATGATGGCGTAAGCGTAGGCGACCCGGTAATATACGGAGAGTATGTTGTGGGTGTTGTTAAAAAAGTTAATTTTTCTACTTGCGTTGTATATTCTGTGCTTGACCCAAGAGTCAATATAGGTGCATTTGAGTCGGGTACCAAGGAATATGGTTACGTCAGTGGAGATACAACTCTTTTCGATAGAGGAATGTCAAAGCTTTCAGGTCTTAATGCTTCTACGTCTATAGTTAAAGGCGGTATTGTTTGCACTTCCGGTGCAGGTGGAGTTTTTCCAAACGGACTTATTATTGGCGAGGTTGTATCGGTTAAAAATGACGAAGTAACTTCTGCTTATTATGCAGAGGTAAAGCCTTTCTGTATGCCTGAGAATGTAACAGATGTTTTTGTTATAACATCATTTGCGGGTCAGGGTGAGGGCGAAATCAAAGAATGATAAAGTAATTTTTGGCGAAAAGAGGTGAATCCCTTGCATTATGATGATAATAAACCGAAATATATACGTTATGCTATGTATGCCGCACTTGCGGTAGGTGCGTTCCTTTTTCAATGCTCCAATATTGCGTTGCCTGAAATTTTCGGGGCAAGGGTATTCCTTCTGTTGCCTTTAAGTGTATGTGTTGCAATGCATGAGCGTGAAATTCCTGCTGCAGTTTTTGGAGCATTTTGTGGAATATTGTGGGACAGTGTTTCGGGTGTTGAGGGCTTCAATTCTTTAGTAATAATGATTTTATGTGCGGTTTGCAGTATACTTATAAGCCACCTTATGCAGAACAATATAGTTACAGCTTTTGTTTTGAGTGCAGGAACTATTGCGATATATGAATTATTGTATATTGTGGTGAATTTCGGTTTTGGTGGAGCAGGTAACCCTGTAAGGCAAATTTTCACCTTTTATCTACCATCGTTTATTTATACTATTATTTTTGTTCCCGCTTTTTACGGATTAACCTATTATATTTTCAAAACACATAAAACAGAGTAGGAAAGTATATGTCTATTGAGTTACGAAAAAAAAGAAGAATAACAGGTACTGTCATTATAGGTATTGCTTTTTTGCTTCTAGTTTTCGCTGTTGGTAAAAACCAACTTATAGATGGCGATAAACACAGAGCAGAAGCAAAAAGCCTTTCTGTTTCCGCAAGTAAGGTTAAAGCCTCACGCGGAGAAATTCTTGATAGTAACGGTAGCCCTCTTGTTGTAAACAGGCAGGGCAACTCTGTTGTGTTTAAATATGCTGAGTTTCCTGAGGCTAAGCATCAGGATAAGCGAAACGAATTAATATACTCTCTTATTAAGCTTTTTGAGGAAAACAAAATTGAATGGATAGACAGGCTTCCTATAATATATGAAAAAGGGAAGCTTGTTGTTGATAAGGATAAAGAGGCAGAGTTCAAGTTTATGGTTTCTGAAACTATGCTTGAACTTGAAAAGGGTGAAAAATCAACACCTGATGAGTGCCTTGATGCTCTTATTGAAAGGTATAAGCTTTCAGAATATTCAAGACAGGATGCAAGAAAAATTGCGTCAGTTTGCTTTGGTATGAAATACCTTGGTTTTTCAACTCCTAATCCATACACCTTTGCGGAAGATGTTCCTGTTGAAATTGTGTCCATTATTATGGAAATGAGCGGAACATATCCGGGCGTGAAATCTGAAACAGTCAGCTACCGTGAATATGACGATACTACAAGCTATTCTCATATTTTAGGCGTTGTAGGATCAATTAGCGCAGAGGAGTATGAAAACGAAAAACTTAAGTACGAAGAGAAATTGAAGGACGATTCTCTTACAGCAACAGATATTACCAACCTTAAAAACAACGCTTACTCTCTTAACGACAGATACGGAAAAAGCGGTATTGAAGCAGCTATGGAAAGTTATCTGAGAGGTAAAAACGGTATAAAAACAACAACTACCGCTTCCGATGGCACAGTAAGAGAAGACTTTTTAGTAAAGCCTGAGCAAGGTGCAACAGTTGTTACAACAATCCGCTCTGATGTTCAGAAGGTTGCCGCAGAAGCTCTTGCAGAAATGCTTAGAAACAACAGAAATTTTTCATATTTTGAATCTGCAGGTGCTGTTGTTGTAATTGACTGCAATACAGGTGCAATCCTTGCCAGCGTTTCTCTTCCTACCTATGATATAACAAGATATTTTGAAGACTATGATTCTCTTGTAAGTGATGTTTCCAGCCCTCTCTGGAACAGAGCTTTGCAGAGTGCATATGCTCCGGGTTCTACTATGAAGCCTGCAATTGCTCTTGCGGCTCTTGAAGAGGGGAAAATCGATGTAAATGGTTCAAGGTATTGTAACCAGACATACGTTTTAGAGGACCAGACTTTTAAGTGTCTTGATTTCCATGGTTACCTTAATGTTACTACAGCTCTTGAAAAATCCTGTAACATTTTCTTCTTTGAAATGGGTAAAGAGCTTGGTATTGATAAAATGAATAAGTATGCTAATCTTCTTGGTCTTGGCCAGAAAACAGGTGTTGAGCTTCCTGAAGCGGAAGGTATGCTTGCAAGTATTGCCAATAAAGAGGCGGCAGGTCAGGTATGGAATCCAGGTGATACCGTTCAGGCGGCAATCGGTCAGTCTGATAACCTTTTCACTCCGTTACAGCTTGCAAATTATGCAGCAACGCTTGCTAATGGCGGTACAAGGTATCAGCCTTATATGATTAAATCTGTATTATCTTCCGATATGTCAGAGGTTATATTTGAAACAGAGCCTAAGGTTATAAATACTCTTAACTGTAGCGAGAAAAACCTTAACATTGTAAAGCAGGGTATGAGACAGGTTATTCTTAATAGCTCCTGTCAGTATTATTTTAACGATTGTATTGTTGATGCCGCAGGTAAAACAGGTACATCTCAGGTTAAAAGGACTACAGCCTCAGGGGTAACAATGACATGTAATAACGGTTTCTTTATTTCCTTTGCGCCATATGAGAATCCTGAAATCGCCGTTGCAGTTGTAGCAGAGAATGCAAAAACGGGTAGCGGTACTTCACAGGTTGCAGCAAAGATTTATAACTATTATTTCGGACAGAAAGGGAAAGTAGATATTTCTCAAACACCAAACTCACTTATAGGATGATTATATGAAAATTATAACTATAGCTTCAGCAAAGGGTGGCGTAGGAAAATCCACTTTTTGTTGCGTAGTAGCAGAAATGCTTGCTTCACAAGGTAAACGAGTTCTTCTTGCCGATATGGATATAGGCGTAAGAAGCCTTGATATTCTTCTCAATGTTTCTGAAAAAACTGTTTATAACTGGGGCGACATTATTAAAGGTAATTGCGAATACAGAAAAGCCGTTATTGAAGCAAAAAAGGATATTTTTCTTCTTCCTGCGCCAATAGATTTTTCCAATGATTATACTGTTGACGGCTTTAAAGAGATGATAGAAAGATTCAGGAAGGACTTTGATTTTATTTTACTTGATGCGCCTGCAGGTCTTGAAAGCGGATTTATGCTTGCAGCAGGGGCTACAGATTCCTGTATTGTTATTTCTACGCCTGATGCAATAAGCATAAGAGCCGCATCTTACGCTGCGGAAAAAATGAAAAAATCAGGAATTTCAGATATACGCCTTGTTGTTAATAAATTTAATAAGAAGATACATAAAAACATCAATGTTGATGAATTTATTGATAATGTTGGTGCGCAATTCTTGGGTATTATCCCTGATTCATTGGAGATTTATAACTCCGTAAACGGCAAGAAAATACCTTATGATTGTAAGGGGAATCAAGCGTTTTTGCGTATTTCAAAACGTATTTCAGGTGAAAATGTTCCGTTCAGAACAAAATTGCTTTGATTTTTGTTGACAAAGAAAAAAAGAAAGAATATAATGATTTTTGCAAAGATAGTAGCTACATCTTTTGCCGAAAATAAAACAGGGGAGCTGGCGGACGTCGGCTGAGATAGGAAACAAGCCTTTCCTGACCCTAATAACCTGATGCGGATAATGCCGCCGTAGGAAAAATATCTTCTGGAAGTATCTCCCTATGGCAGTGTTACCGCCGTAGGGAGATTTTAATTCGGAGGAAATTTTATGGAAAATTTAACGAAAAAACAAAAAATTATTCGCCTTGTGGAAACTGCGCTTATGTTGGCTCTGTCAACAATTCTTGCAGAGTTACCTGTAATCAGTTTTCCCTTTGGTGGAAGCGTAACAATATTCAGCCAGGTGCCGATGGTGGTCGTTTCCTATCGCTATGGTGTTAAATGGGGTGCGTTTGCAGGTCTTTCAATGGGTATTATTCAGATGCTTTTCGGTATTGGTAATTTTGCCTATGTGAGTGGTATTGTTGCTTACCTTATTCTTATTTTTGCTGACTATATAGTTGCTTTCGGTGCTTTGGGCTTCAGCGGAATGTTTAAAAGTAAAATTAAAAATCCTGTTGCTTCAATAGCACTTGGTGCTGCAGCTGTGTCTGTAATCAGATTTTTGTGCCACTTTATAAGCGGTGTTACAATCTGGGGTGATTATGCTGACGGTGCTCAGGCTGTATGGATGTATTCCCTTACATACAATGCAGGATATATGGTTCCTGAAACAATAATAACAATCGTTGGTTGCGTAGTGCTTGCATCATTATTTGATCTTTCAGCACCAGTGATTAAGGTCAGAAAATATAGCAAGTAAAATCTGAAAGTAAATATTTTGTAAACCTCCTTTATAATTGTCTATTTTGTTGAAATTTCTATTAATTAGTGATACAATAGCAAAGAGAATTTTCAAAGGAGGTTTTTCCTTGGAAGACGAAAAGAAAATAAAAGAAGGAACAAAAGAAGATATAGTCCTTGAAAAAAGAAGTGGCGAAAAGGAATTTTCCGGGGCAGAACTTAATGATGAATTGGAACGCCTTGCCCAGACCTTTCGTAACGAACTGAAAAAAGCACAAGAGCTTTCAGATGAAGAGTTTGTGGAGGCTTATGCAGACGATTTGGGCATAATTCCTGCTGAAGAATTGTGTGAGTGCTGTGGTGAGCGTAGAAGAGATAAAAGCCGTGGAGAATCTTATCAGTATTGTTCAGTGTGCCGTGAGAATATGAAGATATATCCTTTAAGCATACCAAATATACTTGTTGCAGTTGCTATTGTTGTATTGGCGTTTATGTCAACAATGAATTTCTGTACAGATTTTAACGGATATGACTATATGTATAAGGCTTTGAAGGCAGAAGATGATAATAAACTGACTTCTGCGATTAAATACTATGACGAAGTTATAGATATCTTCTCAGCAGAAGAAGTAACGCCTAAAAAGGCGTATCTCAATAGCGCACAGCTTATATTCAAAACTATGGATGACGGAACCAATTCTATGTATGAGGTTTCTCATCGCATAGATATTGCATTATCAGAAATTGAGAAGAAACTGCCTATATACAATTCGGTGATCGAAACACAGAATAAAAGTATGCTTCTCTACGGTACAATGCAGGAGTTTTATAATATTATCAGTGATGAAAAATATGCTGATTATACCAAAGAAAACACGGAAATGTATAAGAGCATAATGGCAGATATAGTGGCTCTTTCAGAAAAAGAAATCTCCGTTGTTTCAACTGACGGAAAAACAACTCAACTGAAACAGCCGGATGAGGCTATGGTTAAATTCTGCCAATATATGTTTGCGTATGTTTCAGGTAATTATGATGAATCATACAGCTATATGCTTGAAACACAAGAATTGGCACCTGCATATTTGTGGCTTTATGCATATGAATTGGGTATTGTAGAGGCTCAGACCGGAGATGTTTCAAAGGCTAAAGAGCTTGCGAAATCGATGATTGACCTTAATGTTGAGGATTCTGACGGATATACTCTTTATTCAACAGTGGAACGTATTTGCGGAAATTTTGAAAAATCAGCGCGATGGGCATCTAAGGGCTTGGAATATACTCCTGAGAATGCCGAGCTTATGCGTTTGAAGGCGATGGCACTTTGCTGCTCAGGAGATTATGAGCAGGCAAAAACCATTATTGATAAGGCTTTGGAAAAACAACAGTACGCTATGCTTTACTTTACTGCTATAGTGGTTGAAAATGAATTGGGAAACAAAGGTGCTGTTGACGAATTTAAGGAAGCTTTGAAAACTGAAGGGGTAGAAATGTCTGACAGAATGAATGAATACCTTTCAGGAAAAATTACAGCTTTGCAATTATTCACAGAGGGGACAGGTGAGGTGGAATGACAACTTTATATGTTGCTTTGCGAGTGGTTACTTTCTTTGGAACTGTCATGAGAACCTTCTGGGAACATGTTGCATGTAGAATATGTAAGCTTCCTATAGAGGATGCAAGAGTTTTTAAAAACAATGAGCTTTGCGGGCATGTAGAGCATGAGCTTCCTGAAAATTTAAAACAATCATATTTAATCTGTTGGTTGCCATTTACGTTGAATTTCTTGGTAGGTTGTTCATTTTTGCTCACAGGTTCATACAGATTGTTTTTTATCGGAGAAAATGAAACACTTCAACCGTACGGTCTTGTTTGGTTAGGAGTATCACTCCTTGCAAACTGTGCACCCTCTTTTGAAGATATGTTATCCTTTAAAGATTTTCTTTATAACGGAAAAGGTAAATTGTCCCAAATAGTACTTTCCCCTTTTTTTGCAATAGTATTTATTTCATCATATCTTGAAAAATATTCGATGACTTTTATTTTGTCTATTGCTTTTGCAGTATTATTTCCATATGCTTTTAGCGTATTGTTTCCTGCGTTTGAAAGTATACAACAAATGCTTTAAAAAAACGTCAACTGTAATTACAGTTGACGTTTTTTGTTATTGAATCACATTATATTTTCTGTTAAATGAATTTCGTTGCTGTCAGTAAATGTTGCAATGATGCCTTTTCTGTGGGCGGTTGAAAAAACAGGTGTTTTGGCAACCATTGTAAGATTCCATTTTACATTCGGATATATTTTGCCGAGATAGTTTGTGCATATCGCAATTTCAGGCTTCAGTTTTTTTAGGAATCCTGAAGAAGAAGAACCGAAATAACCATGATGGCCGATTTTCAAAAGATCAATATCACCTATTTCATTTGCATAAATCATTTCAAAACCACCATTGTTAGTGAAATCAGCTGCAAGAAAGGCTGATTTTGTATCCTTAGACAGTTTGATGCCGATGCTATTTGAGTTTTCACCGGCGTCTATGAAGTCTTTCGGAGTTACCGTGTTTATGAATTCAACTGTGAAATCACCGAATACAAACGAGTTTTCAGGAAGATTGTGTACTATTTTAACGTTGTTGTTTTCTAGTGCACGAATAATATTTTTATAGGTTTCAAGATTGCCCCAAAAATCAGAATCCATCTTAGTTGTGCCTGAACCATCGTACCGCTTTATAAAAGCTTTACCGATTTTTATCTCGGTATCGTTTATGATAGGTTCAAAATTACCCGAATGGTCGTAGTGCATATGGGTGGCGACTATAAAATCGAGGTTCACGATTCCGTTTTCATCAGTGCAGACTTTTTTGATATAGGATAAAACCTCACTTTCATAGCCTTTATATTCAGTTTTTCTGCGAGGGTTATCGTTCCCTTCACCTGAATCAATAAGGGCAAATTTTCCGTTGCTTTCAATTAAAATACAATCAGAGTTTGCGGTGTCAAGAAAATGGATTCTGTCATCGCTTTTCGGCACAGTTGTTGCTTCGTCTGACACAGGAACAGCTTCTGCATAATCATAAGCAATACGTACAACTGCAATATCAAGAATAAAAACAGAAAGCATAACCGCGGTAACAACCCATGTTGTAATTACTCGGGCGAGTTTTTTCTTATCCTTCATTGATTAGCCTCCTTTTCGGGGAGATGGTGAAAACAAGACAAATCAACACTGCTGTGAAAGCGTCGAGAAAAACAAAGCTTAAGGTGCAGATAACAAATCCGATTATAGAGAAGGCTCTGTTTTGTTTGTTTTTGAAAATGAGGGCTATTTTTTTGTACGGCAGGCTTTGCCATGCGAAAACAATAAGCATTGATCCCACACTGTGTAAGGGCAGCCTGGAAAAAATTTCGGGAAAGAAAACAATTGATATAGTGGAAATAATAGCGACAACACAACCGCTCACGAACGTAAAGTCTTTTGTAGGGTAGGCGGTTACAGGGAATGTGTGAGCGATAGAACAGATTCCGTTTAGTTTGTTTTCGCTGTGCTTTGCAGCACCTGTAAAGATTATGCCAAAAACGAGAGCGCCTTGGAGAGCAACGGGTATGTGGGAAGATGAATTAGATAGCACGAAATCCTTGAGATTGAATTGGGTTACCGGTATGAGGCAAACAGCTTCATTTATTGCGGTGTATTCTTTTTGAGGATTAAGGAACAAATTCAGAACAAAAGGAATGAGAAGTGTTACAAAAGGTGCAGGAATATGCTTATTTAATTTTTTGAATTTAAAAGGATAGGTTATCATTGTGAAAAGTGTTATTGTACCTGTAAGAAGTCCCATAAAGTGAGGGTGAAACCCTAACGAACGATAACTTTTCAATATTTCGAAGGGGGTATTGCCTGACGCTCCGATTCCAAAGTATGAGTTTGTGAGGAGTATTGTGGCGCCTAGGCATAAACCAAGCATTGCACCTGACATAACATAGTCAGGGGTATGGATTTTTTTCAGCTTTTTGCTGAATAATGCACACAAGCATGCGCCGGAGGATACAGAAAATAACGCTACAAAGAAGGATCCACCAAAGCATACGAAAAAGAAGGGTACAATATAAAGAGGTGTTGGTGCATAAATGTTTTTCTTCGACAAAAGAGATATTAATGTACACCACAGTATGCAAATAAGCACGGGCAAAAGGCCCTGACCTGTAACGGCACTAAAGCAGACAGAAAGCGGTAATATAAGCATAAGTGCACTAAAGCCAAAGCCAAGTTGTTGTTTGATTGTGTGTTTTTTGTGAGCTTGAACCATAAGATTTACCTTTATCAAAAAATCAGAACACGGATATTTTACAATACAATTTGAAAATAAACAATACCCCAAAAAATTTATCCTTTGATAGATTATCAAATGATTTAAAAATATTGACAATTGCACAAACTTGTCTTATAATGATAGAGATTAAAATGCGAAAAAAAGGAAATGGAGTGGGCAAAATGTTGTCAAACTTATCACCTGTTAAAAAAGTAATCATTGGTATTGCAGCAATGTGTATTGCAGTTTCTCTTATTACTGCTAACAATCTTGCATCTATTATGATGATTATGGCTGCAAGAAATATGCAGAGCCCCGCAGCTCAGTTAACAAATGTACAGCAAGCAGCACCTCAGCAGAATACTCAATCAAGCAACAATACAAGTGCTAGCACAAATACAAATACTAATACTAATACAAATGCTAACTCAAGCAACACAAGCACAGATGCAAACAAGCCTTCTACAGATGCAAACAAGCCTGCAGATACTAATAAGCCTGCAGACGATGCAAACAAAGGCGGAGAGAAGTCTGTAGCAGAAATTGTTGATATGTATAATAAAGCAGTTAACAATGCAAAAGCAAAGGCTACAATCACCCGTGTTAAAGACGGTGCTACAAACTACAATAACATTGTAGAAGCAGGTAAGCTTTCAAGTGCTGCATCTACTCTTATGGGTATGTTTATGGTTGGAAGCAAAGATGAAATTCAAGCTAAAAACGAGCCATGGGATAATGCTAAATTCCCACCTGAAAATGCTCAGGCAGCTCTTACTGTGGATGGCGTTGCATCTGCTGAATGTAAAGAAGAAGGCGACTACTACATCCTTACAATTAAGGGTAAGGACGAAGTTAATCCTAAGTCAGGTGGCCCTGGTGTAGGTTCTCTTTGCGGTGTTATTCAGGAAGAAACAATCACAGGTTCAATCAGCTCTGTTCCAGGCCTTACATTAAGCGACATTTCAATTGCGTACGAGAACGTTGTTACAGTTGCCAAGATTGAAAAATCAACAGGTAACCTTGTAGAGCTTATTGTTGAAGCTCCATGTATCCTTCAGCTTTCTGCAAAGCTTGCTGTTATCAGCATTGACAATGCTAAAGTTGGTATTGGTGTTTACACAGAGTACGCACTTACATATTAATTTTAATAACTGATAATTAAAACACCGTCTTCGGACGGTGTTTTTTACTCTCAGGAGGTGGCATTTTTGTCAATTGATATTATATACGAAAACGGTATAAAGATTTTTCTTAATGAAGAAATTGCAAATAAAATCAAAATAGAGGTAAAAGAAACTGTTGGCTCCACTAATGACGAGGTTAAAGCTTCTGCAATAAAAGGTGAGAGAGAAGATTATCTTCTTGTTTCACGCACTCAGACAAAAGGGAAAGGGCGTCTCGGCAGAAGCTTTTTTTCACCTGATGGGACAGGCATATACATGAGTCTTCTTTTGCGCCCTGAATGTAAAGCAGCGGATACAACGATTATTACTACTGCGGCAGCGGTTGCGGTTTGTCGCGCTCTCGAAAAAATCGGGATTTCAGATTCAAAAATAAAATGGGTTAACGATATTTTTCTTGATGGTAAAAAGGTTTGTGGTATTTTAACTGAAGCAGGCTTTGGTGCAAAAGGGGATGTACCGGATTATGTTGTGCTCGGTGTAGGCGTTAATATGTACGCTCCAAAAAATGATTTTCCTCAAGAGTTGAAGGATATTGCAGGTGCGGTTTTTACTGAAAAAAAAGAGGGCGTTTGCAATAGATTTATTGCAGAATTTCTTAACGATTTTTATGAGCTTTATAAAAAACTTTCCGAAAGGACTCATATAGCATCATACCGCGAGAAATGCTTTGTTATAGGCAAAGAAATTAATGTAATTTCAGGGGGAAATATAACTCGCGCCACAGCAGTTGATATAGATAACAACTGCAACCTTTTGGTTGAATATCCTGATGGTACAAAAGCCAGTCTAGGCACGGGCGAAATATCTATAAGAACACTAGAGTAAAACTTGGGCAATTTAAACAATAACATTCACCTAAAATCGTTAAAGAATATTGCTGAAATTTACTGTTTTCTATTGCAATTGTTTTCATTCTGTGATAGAATTCATTTGTATATATAGTAGTGTATTCTGCTATTGGTATCTGAATTAGGAGGATTAGTATGAAAACAACAAAAAGAATTGTTTGCCTTACTCTTGCTCTCATAATGGCAGGTCTTGCATTTGTAATGCCCGTTTCTGCGGCAGGTGCAACTCCTCTTGTTATGATTGACGGTATTGGCTCAACAAAGTTGTACAAAAACTTCGGAACTGAAGAAGAGGAATTAATTTTCTCCGGTGATGAAGAGTTTATTAAAGGAATCATCGAAGATGCAGGCGGAGCCCTTCTTGGCGGTCTTATAAGCTTCGGTATCGGCAACAAGGACTTTGATGCTCTTGCAGATAAGGTTCTCCCTGTTGTTAATAAATATCTTGCTGATATTGGTTTTAATCCTGATGGCACTCCTGTTAACGAAACAATCGGCTTTTACAGAACAACAGAGCCTGTTTCAAATTATACAGAAGAACAAAAAGCAGGTCTCAGCACATTTGCTCTTGCTTATGCTGAAAAGCATGGTGAAGAGAATGTTTATAACTTCACATATGACTGGCGTGCAGATCCGATTGAAAACGCAAACCAGCTCAATGAATTTATTTCTGCTGTTAAAGCTAAAACAAACTGCAAAAAAGTTAATATGGTTGCAATGAGCCAGGGTTCAACTGTTGCTCTCGCATACCTTAATGCTTTTGGTGGCCACCACCTTAAGAACATTGTTTTTGCAGCTCCTGCATGGCAGGGTACAAGCACAGTTGGTGATGTATTCACAAACAACCTTGAGCTTGATGCATTCACTCTTGAGAATTATCTTGTTCAGCTTGCAAACGGTAGTGCTACAACTCACATTGCAGCATTTATCATTTCATTCATTGCTACATATGATGGTCTTACAAGAGAATATCTTGGCGACCTTAATGGGTTCGTAACAGGTATTCTTCCTCGTACATATACTGATAGCCTTATTCCATACTTTGTTGGTATGCCTGGTATGTGGAGCCTTTGTCCTGCAGAGGATTATGAAGCAGGTAAGGAATTCCTCTTTGACTCACATGGTCTTAAAATTGACCCAGAATATGAGAAGAAGATTGATGCTTATCACGATATTCAGGTAAATGCAAAGAGCGTTGTTGAAAATGCTATGGCTCATGGCGCAAACTTCTATATCGTTTGCGGTTATAACTGCCAGATGCCACCAATTTCACCTGAATACGAATCAAGCGATGCTGTTATTGAAACAAGGTATATGTCAGGTGGTGCAACTTGTGCAAAGTACCTTCAGTCAAATAAAGACTGGGGCAAGATTTATACTCAGAAGAATAAAGATGGTCATAACCACGTTTCATGGGATGCAAAGGTTGACGCTTCAACATGTATGTTCCCTGAATACACATGGTTCATCAAGAATCAGCAGCACAACAACTATAATCTTGAGAACGGCTCAATGGATATTGTTTTGTGGCTCCTTGATTCAAATGAAAGAGTTACAGTAACAACAGATATTGAGAATTATCCGCAGTTCTGGCTTCATAATACATACAAACGTACAACAAAGCCAATGCCTGTAGACGAAATCTTAGGCGACGTGGATTCTTCAACAGCTGTTAACACTCTTGATGCAAGACTTGCTCTTAAGCTTGCTTCGGGTCAGATTACACCATCAGAGCTTCAGCTCCTTATCGGTGATATCGATGAAGATGGTGAATTTTCAACAGAAGATGCTCGCTCAATCCTTTGCATTGCAGCAGGCGTTGACTATTAATTCAGAACCAATAGATACAATAATAAAAGTCCCTTATTCGGTTGAGTAAGGGACTTATTTTTGTTTTGTTTTTTTAGTTTTTCTTTATTTTCATAGAAAGCTCTACGACTCTTCTTGCGGTTTGTTGCATTTCTCCGAGAGTAATGCCGTCAGGCTTTCCGTATGTTTTGAGAAGGGTGCCGTCAGGCTTTCTTTTGCCTGTTCTGTTGCCACCTGGCATAAGTACATCTACGCCTGCTCTCACGCGGTAAGCATTGTCTTTCATTTCAGGGAATTCAGGAGATTTAGAGCTTTGCATCCACCAGTCTGTCATAACAAGACCTTCAAAATTCCATTCTTCTCTGAGGATTCTTGTGCAAAGGTCGTAGTGGTAATGGCCCCATACACCATTTATTTTGTTGTATGATGTCATTATTGTAAAAGGTTCTGCTTCTTTTACACATATTTCAAAACCTTTAAGATATATTTCTCTTAAGGCTCTCTGCGAAAGTCGAGAGTCTGTTTTATTTCTGTTTGTTTCCTGACTGTTACAAGCAAAGTGCTTAGGGCAAGCACCAACACCGTTTTTTTGTACGCCTTTAACAACTGCGGCAGCAGTTTTACCTGTAAGGAATGGGTCCTCTGAATAATATTCAAAGTTTCTTCCGCATAAAGGACTACGGTGAATATTCATACCGGGAGCGAGAAGTACATCAGAGCCTTTTTCTCTCATTTCGGCTCCGATTTTAGCATAAATTTCTTCTGCTAAATCTAAATTCCACATTGAGGCAAGGCTTGTTCCTATAGGGATAAGAGAACAACAGGAGCGTATTCTGATACCCGATGGGCCATCTGTTGTAGTAACAGGCTTTATACCTTTTTTGCGAAGGCTTTCAAGTACACCGCCCATTACACCTGCGTTACCTTTATTACCTAATGGGCTATCCATTGTGTAGTCGCCGCGGCTTATAGCTTCAAGCTCCTTTGGAGAAAGTTGAGAAATAAATTTCCCCATAGTTTCTTTACCTGAAACTACATCATTAAGAGTGATTCCTAAATCACCATTGTAGCCATAATCTTTTGGTAAATTATCAAGAATAACGGATTTCAAATCAATAGAACTAACAGCAACAGGAGTAGATTTACCGCCTTTTGTAAGAATATCAAATTTCTCGGTAGGAGCGCAAACCTCTTTAAGCTTTTCAAGAATAATGGTTTCATCAAGGGTGAAGCTGAATGCTTTTTGGGCATCGCGTACGTTTGGACCAACATAGAAGGTATATTCACCTTTTTCAAGAACATAGGAGTTTTTGTTGACTGTTAAACCGCTGTCATCGAAACTAGCAAAAGAGTAAAAAGGAATTTCAAAATCTGCTGTGTATTCTTCATTTGAAATAAGCTTAGGTGATTTTTGGAAACCGCACAAAACTCGTGCTGGTTTTCCTAATTCGCCCTGAGGTGCCTCAGCGTATACCTGAATTACATCTTTACCTTTGAGAGAGCCAGTGTTTTGTGTTTTTATTTTAAGATATACAACACCATTTTTCGTTGTGCCTTCTACAAAAGTATTTTTGAAACTTGTGTAACCTAAACCGAAGCCGAAAGGATACAAAACTTTATCCTTTGCAAAGGTTTCAAAATAACGGTAGCCAACATAGATATCTTCGAAGAAATTATTGTATTCTTTTTCACCAAAATGCTTGGCACAAGGGTATGCATCGTAGCTTGTGGCAATAGTATCGGTTAACCTTCCTGATGGTTCTTCTATTCCGAAAAGTACATCTGCTACAGAATTACCGCTCTCCATACCACCCTGATAAGGAATCATAATTGCACAGTTGTTTGAAAGAAGGTCCTTCTCCCAACCCATATCCATAATGCTGCCGATGTTCATAACTATAACAGTATTTTTAAAATTAGCGGATACTCGTTTTATCAGGGAGCTTTCGTCGGCGGTTAAAAAATAACTTCCCTCTGTTAAGTAGTTTTCTCTATCTTCACCTGCGGAGCGACCGATAACGATAACAGCACAATCACTGTTTTCGGATGCGGTTTTAATTGCTGTATCATCAATTGGCATCTCGTTATAATAATGAGGCCAATGTCCCCAAAAACCATGGTCGGGTGGGTTTTTAGTGCACCACTCTTTATATGTGTCAGCAAGGTCTTTGTTGATGTTCGCACCTGCGTTCTGGAGACCTTCCATAAGGCTTACAGTGTAAGGCTTTATAACATCTCCGCCTGAGCCGTAGCCAACATACATATAGTCATTCTGAATTCTGCCGAAAACAGAAATTTTTGTGTCTTTCGCAAGAGGTAAAACGCCATCGTTTCTGAGAAGAACAGTGCCCTCTGCACCTGCTTTTCTGAGAAGCTCCGGCATACCTTCGGTTACAGTTTTTTGCAAATCTGATGTATCTCCGCTTTCGTTCTGAGAAAGGCGGTTAATTAAAAGACCTATTGTATTAAAGGTTTTTCTTTTTGCTTTTTCAAGAAAATCCATATAAAAGCTCCTTTATAGTGTTGTGTTATATTGGATTATACAAGGTTATGACTTGAAGGTCAAGTAGGTACCGGTTATCGGATGATGGATGCCAGTGCTTACGCGCGCTCTATTTTATTTATGCAAGCGGGATGTTGCATATAAAACAAAAAGTCTTGAAAACATAAGGTTTTCAAGACTTTTGGAGCTGATAACCGGATTTGAACCGGTGACCTCATCCTTACCAAGGATGCACTCTACCTACTGAGCTATATCAGCACTGAACAAAGGATATTATACATTTTATCGCACTTATTGTCAAGGAGTTTTTTCTCTAAACAAAGGTGTTATTTCGGGTGATTTTTTTGCAATTCCCTATTTCATTTTTTCTATATATATGGTATACTTTAATAAATATATATAAAATAGGGAAATAGGGCATTTGTGTGCTGAATTTACGGCGCAAAACAAGTGTCAAACATAGATTCCATCAATTTACGGAAGGACGCTTTTAATGGCAAAAATTATTTCAGTTGTTAATCAGAAGGGTGGCGTAGGTAAGACTACAAGTGCCGTAAACCTTGTTGCCTGCCTTGGCGCTTTAGGCAAAAAGGTTTTGCTTGTAGATATTGACCCTCAGGGTAATACCACAAGCGGTTATGGTATTTCCCGTAAAAATCTTACAGCCACATCCTACGAGCTTCTTATAGGTGCTTGCACAGCTCGTGAAGCAATTATAAAAACTAATTTTCAGGGTGTAGATATTATTCCCTCAAACATAAATCTTGCAGGTGCAGAGCTTGAAATGGCAGTGCTTGATAAGCGTGAAGCGCTCCTCAAAAACGCTCTTGCTCTTGTGCAAAATGATTACGATTTCATTTTCTTTGATTGTCCGCCATCTTTAGGGCTTATAACTCTTAACGCTCTTACTGCGTCTGATAGCTTTATAGTTCCTATCCAGTGCGAGTATTACGCTCTTGAAGGCCTTTCACAACTTATGGCAACTGTGCGAACAATTAAAAGATTATATAACCCATACATAGAGCTTGAAGGCGTGCTCCTTACAATGTATGACGGAAGGCTTAACCTTACTCAGCAGGTAGTTTCAGAGGTTAAAAACTTCTTCCCTAATAAAGTTTACGCTACGGTTATTCCCCGTAACGTAAGGCTTTCAGAAGCGCCATCCTTCGGTGAGCCTGTTATTTATTACGACAGAGCTTCCCGTGGTGCAGAGAGCTACAATGCTCTTGCAGACGAATTTATGAAAATGCAGAAATAAGGTGAAATAAATGGCAGTAAAAAAATCAGGTCTCGGCAGAGGTATAGATGCGATTTTTACAGATAATTCTGTGGAAGAGCTTTCTGCCACTTCGGGTGCTGTTAAGGTTAAGCTTATTGATATCGAGCCTAATCGGGACCAGCCTCGTAAACAATTTGATGAAGATGCTCTTAATGATTTAGCAAGCAGTATTGCTCAGCATGGAGTTTTACAACCACTCCTTGTAAGACCTATGAGCGACGGCACATATCAGCTTGTAGCAGGTGAGCGCCGTTGGAGAGCTTCAAGGTTAGCAGGGCTTACTGAAGTACCTGTTATTATTAGAGATTTAACTGATGCTCAGGTTGCAGAGCTTGCACTCGTTGAAAACTTACAGAGAGAAAACCTTAACCCAATGGAAACTGCAAAGGGCTTTAAAGAGCTTCAGGATAAATTCCAGTATACTCAGGAGCATATATCCGAAATTATCGGTTGTTCACGCTCTGCAGTAGCCAACGCTTTAAGACTTCTTACTCTTTCTGATGAAATTCAGAATATGGTGTTCGAGGGTAAGCTTTCTGCAGGACATGCTAAGGCTCTTCTTATTGCAGAGAATGAAGAATACAGACTCTCTCTTGCAAACCTTGTTGTGAAAGAAGGTCTTTCAGTAAGAGATACAGAACGCCTTGCAAGAAAAAGCGGTGCGCCTGCAACATCAGGCAAAAAAGCAAGGAAGAGAAATCCTTATTACGATGAGGTTGAGCTTGCTCTTTCAGATGTACTTAAAAGAAAAGTCAAGGTTACGAAGTCTAATAAAAAAGGCGCTCTTGAAATAGAGTTCTTTGATGACGATGACCTTAAAAAGCTTTTGAAAATATTTGATAA